>CASFMA010000001.1 GCA_949295675.1 uncultured Spirochaetales bacterium
TGCCTCAGCATCAGGCGCTTCCTGGCAGATTACAGGAGAGTGCGTTATGACAGCACCATCTGCAAGGCATCTTTCCTCCCAGTTCCTCATCCATTCGCCGTCACCCCAGCCATATGAGCCGAACAGGATGATCTTCTTTCCCCCAAGACTTCCCTCCACAGAAGCGAACATCGGTTCGAATGACTCTTCCTCAAGGACCTCTGCCCCCATTGCAGGACAGCCGAATGCTATGGCATCGAAATCCTGCACCATACCGGCAGAGAAGCCATCAGGCGAGAATCTTTCCACCTCTGCCTTTCCTGCAAGCGCGTTCTCAACAGCATCAGCCATTGACTCTGTGTTTCCCATTGCCGAGAAATAAACTATTGCTATCTTCATATACTCCTCCTGAGTCTTGTTTCCGTTCATGCCATCACGCAGAGCCTCTCAAGGGGCATGCCGCTGCTGTACGATGCGGCATAATCCCTTCTGCAGATCTCGTAGCTTGCCTGCATCCGCACAGCTTTCTCCTTATCTGAATAGACCTTCCACAGACCTGAGAATATGTAGCCTGTCCCTCTATTCTCGATGAATGCCTCGACATCCTTCGGCGGATATGACAGGAAGAGCCCTACTTCATGGGGAAAGTCCTGCGAGAGAAAGCGTGAGCGAAGGTGGATCAGCCTTTCCTCGATCGGCCCTTCAGGGTAGCCCAGGGAAGAAAGGATCCTTTCTGCGGTGCTGTCCTTCAGCTCCTCCTCAAGCTTTCCCTTCCTGTATACAAGCAGCAGCTTGTCTCCCTTCCTGTTGGAAAGAGGGAAGAATGATATCCCCTTCCTTTCAAGCTCCCTCCTTGAGAAGTTTCCCTTTCCTGTCAGTTTCCTCAGCGATATGAGTGAACCGCCCTTTATTGCCGCGAGGGTAGGGGCTGAATGTTCTATCATCAGATCAGAGAGTGTCATCATGCCTCCTGTTAGCAGTGGCTAACTAAGAGGAGTATAGCATATTGATTAGCCTTTGCTAACTATCTTTGTGATTTAATTTCTGAAAAAATAACTGCAGGCTTTTCCTGCCTGCAGCATTGCTTATCTCACTGTTACCAGCTCGTAGTCCATCGAGCCTATCCCTATGCTCTGTGCATACTCAAGGCCTTGTTTCCAGCTGGTCGATGGATGTATGTCATCGAAGTGGTCATTATGGGTGTGCTCCGCCTGCGAAAGCATCGTGCCGGGATTGGCAGGCATCCTGTTCACTGCATCTGCACATGCCTTGTCCAGGGCAACTGGATCGAATGAGGCGAATATCCCGATGTTCGGGACGATCGGGGCATCGTTCTCGCTGTGGCAGTCGCAGTTGGGGGAGATATCGACGGCAATCGAGATATGGAAATGAGGCCTGCCCTGGATGACGGCTTTTGCATACTCCATCATCTTGCAGTTGAGGATGTCGTTTGAATTGTCCGCACCGGCGGCTATCGCATCCTTAGGGCATATCGCGATACATCTTCCGCAACCTACGCACTTATCATGGTTGATGGTGCATCTGCCTTCGCTGAACTCAGGAGCGCCATGCGCGCAGATCTTCTCGCATCGATGGCACCCGACGCATCTGTCCTCGATCACATGTGGCTTGCCTGCTGCGTGCATCTCCATCTTGCCTCGCCTTGAGCCTGAGCCCATCCCGATGTTCTTCAGCGCTCCTCCGAAGCCTGTGGATTCATGTCCTTTGAAGTGGGAGAGGGATATGAATACATCGGCATCCATTATCGCCCTGCCTATCTTGGCCTCATGCACATACTTGCCATCGACAGGCACTTCTATATCGTCATCGCCCTTGAGCCCATCCGCTATTATGACGTGGCAGCCTGTCGTAAGCGGTGTGAATCCGTTCATGTCAGCGCTCTCGAGGTGATCGACCGCGTTCTTCCGTCCTCCGACATAGAGCGTGTTGCAGTCCGTAAGGAAAGGCTTGCCTCCAAGCCTCTTGACTTCATCCGCGACGCATCTGGCCCAGTTCGGCCTGAGGAATGCCAGGTTGCCAGGCTCCCCGAAGTGCATCTTGATAGCCGCATAGTGCCCATCAAAATCGATTGTCTCGATCCCTGCCTTCCTCATTACCTTCCTGAGCTTGTCCAGGAGGTTGTTGCCGAAATCTGTCCTGAGGTCAGAGAAGTATACTTTGCTTTTTTCCATAGTCACTACCTTATCTTCATATCTTCAGCCACCTTTATAAGCAGCCTTGGGTTATCTGTCATGACTGTATCGACACCGATCGAGAACAAGCGCCTCATCTCGCTTTCCTCGTTTATTGTCCATACCATCACCACTGCGTCCCTCCTGTGCATCTCCTCGACAAAGCGCTTGCTGACGACTGTTATGCCGTATTGCCTCACAGGGACCTGGAATATGATCTTCCTGCTGAACGACGCTGGAAGCATATGCAGCTTCTCCCTCAGCAGCAGCGGTATCACCTCAAGCGTGGTTATCGATGTCAGGATGTCAGGCGCTTTCTGCCTCAGCTTCCTGAGATTCTCCAGATGGAACGATGCCGCGCATATCCTGTTCTCCGCATCATGCTCCCTTATGACGCTTATGAAACGGTCTACTATCTCCGCTTCCTGGCTCTTGAGGTCTATGTTGAACCTTTCGTCCGGACATGCCTCCAGTGCCTCTGAAAGCGTTATGAGCTTCACTCCAGTGCCCCTGAAAGGGAAGGTCTTGCCTCCGTCCTTGGTGAAATTATAGCCAGCGTCATACTTCCTGAGCTCCTTGAGGGTGTGGCTTTCTATCGTGCCCTTGCCATCTGTGTTCCGCTCAAGGGTCGGATCGTGCCATATGACGATCTCACCGTCCTTGGTGAGGTGGACATCTGTCTCGATGACATCAATGCCTAGCGCCGCTGCGCTCCTGAAGGCTTCCAGCGTATTCTCCGGATAGAATGCTGAGTCGCCTCTGTGGGCCACTACGCGCGGCATCGGGGAAAGGAAGCTACTGTACATTGCTGTTCTCCTTGTGCCTGGCGATGAGCTCTGCCTTCCTGAATATCTTCTCGAATCTCTGCATCTCGCTTTCAGACAAGGCGGCGCGCTCAAGTATATCCACCAGGAGCTGCTCTGTCCATTTTCTCTCATCGGCAAGCTTGAAATAGCCTATGGCTTCAAGATGATCTGCCATCTCATGCCCGGCTTCCCTGATTCTGCCGTGGGTCACTGCCGTCATGCCTCCCTGGTACTTCCCAGCACCCTTGAACAAGGCGTAGCAGATGATCTGGACTGCCTGGGAGAGGTTCAGCGACGGGAAGCGTTCGGATGTATCGATCGTGACGATTGATGAGCACATGGCAACCTCATCATCCCTCAGCCCGTCGGACTCCCTTCCGAATACTATCGAGATATCGCCATCGGGAAGGGCCTTGAGCTTATCTGCCAGCTGCTCAGGGGAGTATGAGCTCATCTTCCTGAACTTGCCGCGCCTCCTTGTTGCACCGACTGTGAATATGCTGCCTCTGAGCGCGTCCTCAAGCGTGCTGAAACGTTCGGCGTTCTCCCATACATCAGAGGCGTGGAGCGCGAGCGTCCTGACCCTGTCCTCATCATACTCCCTGTCCCCGACGATGACGAGACGCTCTATTCCCATTGTCTTGGCCGCCCTGCATGCTGATCCGATATTAGCTCCATCCTGCGTGTCCACGAGAACTATGCGTACACGTTTTAGGTAACCATCTCTTTCCATGATGCTTTTTGTATTCTGTCTTGGCTGTTTTTGCAATACCGGCCCTGAGCGATGCAGAGGGCTGGAGCTAGGAAATCGTTTGTAGTATAATCTCCGCATGACCCCGGCACCTTCAGACAATACGAAGAAGATAATCAGAGATATCCTCATATTCTTTGCCATCGCCTTTTTCCTTTATCTGATGAAGACGACAGCATCCATCATCGTGCCGATGGTCATAGCGTTCTTCATATTCATATTCCTTAATCCGCTGCTCTCGCGCCTCGACAAGCTCCATGTGCCTCGGATACTGTCCATGCTGATAACGCTTGCGATAGTCGCAGCTGTCTTCGTGCTTTTCCTTTATGTGTTCTTCATCATGGTCAATATGCTTATGAGCCCTGAGTCAGGGATTGCAGCATATGCTGCCAGGGTCAACCAGCTCGATGCGACCATATCTGCGAGCCTTGCCCCGTATCTCGATGAGGATCCTGACACATTCAGCCTGCTGAGCTGGCTCAACATAAATTGGTACTCCGTGCTCATGAGCGGCCTTGCCTCCGTCTCCAGCAAGTTCATATCGGTGCTTTCCGATGCTCTTCTCGTGTTCCTTTACCTCATGTTCATCATACTGGAGAGGCAGACGATACTTCCAAAGCTTCTCGCTGCTCTTCCAAGAGGTAAGGTGCAGAGGGCCACGCAGATGGTCGAGAGGATGAACAAGCAGACATCGAAATACCTTTTCATGAAGGTGATAATAAGCCTTGCCACCGGCATCATGTTCTACTTCGCATCTGTGATAACCCAGCTTGATTTCGCGCTTGTGTGGGGAGTGCTTGCCGTAATACTGAACTTCATACCGACCATCGGTTCGATAGTATGCACAGCAGGGACCATCATCATGGCGATAATACAGTTCGCTCCTGACTGGGGCAATATAGTTCTTGTCGCTGTCCTCATGATAAGCATAGAGATGGTGATCGGGAACATCATAGATCCGCGGATGCAGGGGATGCAGCTGAATATATCGCCGCTTGTGATACTCATATCCCTGGCGATATGGGGATATGTGTGGGGCCTTCCTGGCATGTTCCTCTCTGTGCCGCTCACATCCATGATGCAGATAATATGCGCGAATGTCCCGTCGCTCCGTCCTATAGCCATCATGCTCTCAGAGGGAAGGAACTACAGGAAGGACTATGAGAAAAAGCGCAAGAAAAAGAAGACGGTGCATGAAGAGACAGGGGATATCGAGATGCCTGACAATTCCCAGATACAGCGCATAGATCCTCAGTGATCATTCATTCCATGCTATGGCTATCCCGGCGATGATGATTGCCGATCCAGCTATCAGCGACGGATATGCCCTGCCGTATATCGCCCAGTCAAGCAGCGATGCGGCAAG
>CASFMA010000002.1 GCA_949295675.1 uncultured Spirochaetales bacterium
AGGGCGGCTCAGGGAAAGCTTCCGTCCGATACTCCGCTCCCTCTTCTCTTATTTCTCGATAGAAGATGAGGACGACATAGATTCATTCTCACATGGCTATGAAGCTCTTCTGTATATACTTCTCCATCTTGATAAGATAGATGACAAGGAAGGGACTCTCCGCTTCCTCATAAGGGGACTTGTGCTGCAGATGGTCGAATAGAAAAGAAGGCTGCACGTTTATGCAGCCTCACATGCGCTCACTCCTTTGAGCCTTCCTCTTCCTTCCTGTCTGTTTCCTTATCTGTTTCTTCTGGAGGAAGCTTCCTTACGATTGCCTCTTCTATCCTTCTGTCCTCTATCTTCGTCACATGGATATCGAGGCCGTTGATCCTGCAGTCAAGCTGTGTTCCATCCTCAGGGATCTGGGAAAGCGTCGAGAGCACCATGCCGCCTATAGTGTCATAGTCCTCATTTTCCTCAAGCTCTATGCCTGTCTCGTCTGAGAAATCCGATAGGCTGACAGATCCTGTGACCTTCCATTCATCGTCGCCGATCTTCTGTATGGCGACCTCTTCCTGCGGATCGAACTCGTCATAGATGTTGCCGACAATCTCCTCCAGGAGATCCTCGAGCGTGATTATGCCTATTGTCTGTCCATATTCATCGACGACTATGGCTATATGGGTCTTCTTTGCCTGCATGTCTGTGAAGAGCTTGTCTGCATGGATCGATTCAGGGACCATGTATGCCGGGCGCAGGAGATCCTTTATCTTCTTCCTGTCGCTTTCATTGCGGTTTATGAGGAAATCACGGGCATTGAGTATGCCAAGGATATCGTTGATGTCCTCGCCATACACTGGGAATCTTGAGAGGCCTGTATCCTTGATCGTATCAAGTATCTCATATTCAGGAGTGTCGATCTGGAATGATACCACATCCGGTTCGCGCGTCATGACATCGCTTACTGAGATGTCATTGAACTCGAAGACGTTCTGGATCCATTCCTTCTCATCCTCTTCGATGGAGCCGGACTTGCCGCCTGCATCGACCATCAGCCGTATGTCGTCCTCTGTCACGTCATCTTCCTCGCTGTCTCCCTTGAGTCCGATCAGGCGAAGCACGATATTCGTAGAGGCTGAAAGCACCCAGATGACAGGTTTCATGATCTTGGAGAGGAATATTACGACAGAACATGCCATCTTCGCGACAGCATATGACTTCTGCTGCGCGATCCTCTTAGGCACAAGCTCTCCGAAGATGAGCGTGAAGAACGATATGATTATCGTTGTCAGCACGACTGCAATCGTTCCAAGGCTCTTGTCAGAAAGCGGTATTCCCCAGCTTTTGAAGATCGGCACGAAATAAACTGCGATGTTGTCAGCTGCAAAAGCCGAGCCCAGGAAGCCCGCAAGTGTTATAGCTATCTGTATTGTCGATAGGAATGCTGACTGGTTCTCTGTCAGCCTGAGAAGTTTCATCGCGGTCTTGTCATCATCTTCCGCCATCTTCTCCAGCTTTGTCTTGTTGAGTGAGACTACGGCAATCTCCGTAGCTGCGAAAAACGCGTTGATAAGTATAAGTATTACCTGTAATGCTAATTGCTGTGCTATTGTCATCTTCATCTCCTTTTATCGTTCTCTGCATCAGCGATTCTGTCAGAGACGGAGAAAAAGATTTTCAATTAGGCATAAATGAGGCTCAGGTTCTGTTGCGTTTAGGCATTTACTGCCAGGCCCTTCGTCCACTTCTCCTTCCTTTGCACTTTTTGTGCGATATTTCCTAAATGATAATAAATCATGCTCTCTGTCGTCAATGATGAATTGCCTGCTTTGGTGCTTTCTTGCCCTTCAGCACGTATATCAGGGTATAGCAGGCCATGATTGCCGATACAGATGGGGCTATCAGACCGAGCTTCCCAAGGTCATCGGGGAAGTGCTGGCTGAACAGATAGACGAGAGGGATCCTGAGAGCCAGCGCCCCGAAGGTGCAGCTTATCATAGTCCATACTGTCTTCTGCATTCCGTTGATATATCCATTAAGTATGAATACAAGCGTCACGGCTATATAGTCATAGCTGCATGACCTGAAGAAAGGTATTCCTTCATTTATAACGGCCTCATCATCGGTGAACACTCCGATCATCGTCTCCGGCGAGAGCTGTGCCCATAGCCAGAATGCCGCAGCAACGCATAATGCGAAAAGGAGCGAGAGCCAAAGTGATTTCCTCGCCCTTCCGATGCTTCCACGGCCATAGTTCTGCGCTGTGATGGCTGCCAGCGCATTGGCCAGCGATGTCGCCGAGAGCATGGCGAACACATCGTACTTGGCGCTTATCCCGACAACGGCTGCGCTGTATACGCCGATTGCGTTCATCACCGCTGTAAGATACAGGAATGAGATCCTCACTGCCATCTCCTGGAACGAGATAGGGATTCCCACCTTCGCAAGATGCAGCGCTATCTTCTTCTCCGGGATGAATGAACGCGGCCTGAAATCGAAGATGAAGTTCCTGCGCCTGAGGTATATCACCGCGATCACCATGCTTGCGCCCTGTGATATCACGGTGGCGAGGGCTGTTCCTCCGACTCCCATGCCGAATGAGGCGACGAAAAGGAAATCAAGCGCTATGTTGAGGACACATGCTATAAGCACGAACAGCATAGGGCTCCTTGAATCCCCGTATCCTCTCAATATCGCGGAAATCGCATTGTAGCCGCAGATGAAGAGACAGCCATATGCGCATATCGATACATATTCCTTTGTGAGCGCGAACGACTCGGGCGGCGTCTGCAGCATCGACAGGATTTCATCGATGAAAACAAGGAGCAGGACCGTCATGATGATTGACGTGAAGAAGAATATGGTCAGCGTCGTCCCGATTGTCTTCCTGACGTTCTCTTCGTCCCTTTCTCCCATATATGACCCTATGAGTATCGTGCTGCCAAGCGTAAGCCCTGTTATCAGGCTGGTTATTATCTGCGTGACCTGTGTGCCTGTGGATACTGCCGCTACGCTCTCCGCTGTGCAGTACAGCCCGACTACGAACAGATCTACAGCACCGTACAGTGACTGCAGTATATTTGCAGCAAGATATGGCAAAGCGAAGATTATCAGGGTTCCTGGGATAGAACCCTCCGTGAGATCAAGGCCTTTCAGATTCCGTGGCATAATTCAAATCGTGGGAATTATGGCCTGATTGTCAATAAACTGATGGCTTATGCTGATAACAAAACCCTGGAAACTCCAGGGTTGAAGCGACCGACGGGAATCGAACCCGCGTCACGAGCTTGGGAAGCTCGGATAATAACCATTATATGACAGTCGCATTGCTGTTAATTTACATAAAACTTACTCCAATGGCAAGAGCTGCAGTGCAAAACGTGCTATAGTTTGGCTATGGATGAGAAAACTATCAGGATAATCACGACAGGCGGCACTTTCGACAAGCTCTATGATGCTGTGAAGGGTGAGCTTATCTTCTCGGAAAGCCAGCTTCCGCGCATACTCAACCAGTCGCGTGTCACTCTCCCGATCCATCTCGACAACCTTCTTGCCGTCGACAGCCTTGTCATGACAGAGGAGCAGAGGGAGACGATCGTGCACAATGCGATGCTCTCCCATGAGAAGATGGTGATAATAATCCATGGCACCGATACCATGGTAAAGACCGCGCAGCTGCTGGAGAGCAGCCTCCCGCAAGATGATCCACATGTATTCGTGTTCACAGGAGCCATGATCCCATATGCTCTTGAGAACAGCGATGCTGTGTTCAATCTCGGATGTGCCATAAGCGCTGTCCAGATGCTCCCAGGCGGTGTCTACATAACGATGGGCGGCCGTATATATGACGCTGACCATGTAAGGAAGAATAAGGATAAAGGGATATTCGAAGATGTCAGATGACAGTATGCTTGAAATAATCGCAGAGCAGGAAAGGACACTGCGTTTTGCATCTGTATCGGTAGATGATCTTGTCTCAATAGGAAATGAGATTGTCTCTGCTGTGAAGGCAAAAGGTGCCTTTGCATATGTCATGATACGCATAAATGGCTTTGAGGTGTTTTCCCAGGCCATTGGAGGTGCGTCGGCGAACAACCGATGCTGGGCTGTAAGGAAGGCTAACATTGCGGAGCTAAATCAGAAAAGCTCCATGCGTGTTGCCATTGAGAACAGGAAGAAGGGGCGTGGCCTGGCTGATATGGGGCTGTCTGGCTCTGAATATGCTTTGGAAGGAGGCGCTTTCCCTGTCCTTCTTCCTTCCGGGATCGGAATTGGATCGATTGCTGTTTCGGGGATGCCCAGCGCGGAGGATCATCAGACAGTATGCTCTGTCATTGCTTCCCATCTCGGCTGTGCTGTCCCTTCGATAATATAGAGGAGGGCACATGAGGATTGCGATTGTATGCTATAGCTTTACCGGCCATACGATGGATATGGCAGGGGAGATCATCAGGGGAATAGAGGATGCCGGCGCGGAGGCCAAGGCTTTCAATATCAGGACAGATGCTGTTGACAAGGAGTATATCGACTCCGCCGCAGGCCTGATTGTCGGCACTCCTACATATCTTGCTTCCAGCGTGTGGCAGATAAAGAAATGGATTGAGGAAGATTCAAAGGCATTCGCGCTTGCCGGCAAGCTTGGAGGCGCCTTCGCAACAGCTCATTACGCGCAGGGCGGGCAGGACACTGCGATCATGGACATCATTGGGCAGCTGCTTGTGAAGGGGATGCTTGTCTATTCAGGAGGAGGAAGCTTCGGCCTACCTATAATACACCATGGTCCTGTGGCCCTGGACAAGGAAGGAAGCCACTATGATGAGAGCCGCGCCATGTTCCGGATATTCGGGCAGCGTTTTGCATCCAAGGCGGAAGAGCTTTTCCAGGGAGGCCTGAAATGAAGATAACATGGATAGGGCATTCATGCTTCAGGATCGAGAAAGATGGGTATTCGGTAGTCATAGATCCTTATGAGGATGGCTCAGTAGACGGACTTGCCGCTGTCAGGGAGGATGCCTCTGCCGTGCTCTGCACCCATGAGCATAGCGACCACAACTTCAGGGATGGCGTCAGGATAGTCCCTGCCGCATCTACGCCTTTCACCGTCGATTTCATCGACACATTCCATGATGATGCAAAAGGTGCTAAGAGAGGGCCTGACAGGATCTATATAATCAGTGACGGAGAGACCAGGATTGCCCATCTGGGAGATCTTGGATGCTGGCCTGATGACATAAGCAAGCTGATGGACCTCGATGTCCTTCTTGTCCCGGTCGGCGGGTTCTTCACGATTGATGGGCATGATGCGGCTGAGATCGTGAGGAAGCTCAGGCCGCGTATCGCAGTTCCGATGCACTATAGGAGCGATGAGAAAGGATTTGGCTTTGATGTTCTGAGCACTGTCGATATATTCACTTCGGAGTTCAGCCGTGTGCTGATACCTGGAAAGAGTACGATCGACAGCGCAGATACATACGATGCTGATATTGTCGTACTCAATCCAAGGAATCAATTGGCGGCAAGATGATCTATCCCTGCAGGGCCTTGTCCTTCATGATCATGCTGTAGAGGAAGTAGCCTCCAGACAGGCTCTTAGCCTTGAATCCATGTCCTGTGAGGATCCTTGCGCCTATATAGCTTCTCTGCCCGCTCCTGCAGTAGAGATATATTGTCTTGCTTCTGTCTATTTCCCCGAGTCTGTCCCTCAGCTCGTCAAGCGGGATGTTGACAGCTCCTTCGATCATGCCTGATGCAGTCTCTTCAGGAGTTCTCAGGTCGATAAGCATGCTGCTTTCCGGATCAATTGTGTCTATGTCCTTATAAGAGAACTCATCAAGAAGCCCGCTGAGCTTGTTGGACGCTATGTATCCTGCTATATTCACCGGATCCTTTGCCGATGAGTAAGGCGGCGCATATGCCATATCGAGAGAGGCAAGATCATCTGCGGCAAGGCTCATGGCTATTGCGTGTGATATAGCGTCAATACGTTTGTCTGCGCCCGCCTTTCCGACAATCTGCGCTCCAAGTATCCTGCCGTCTGGTTTTCCGTATATGAGCTTGAGCAGCAGCGGTTCAGCTCCTGGATAGTATCCTGCATGGTCTGACTGGAGAGTGAATACGGTATCGTAGTCGATTCCTGCCTCCGCTGCAGCTTCCTCTGTCATTCCCGCAGAGGCTGCAGTGAGCGAGAAGAGCTTCAGCACGGAAACGCCTGTGCCTCCGCGGTATCTGCTTCGGATCCCTGCCATGTTGTCCGCTGCGATCCTTCCTTCCTTGTTCGCAGGACCGGCAAGCGCGATCATCCCTTTCTGGCCTGATGCCCTGTTCGTTATCGACACAGCATCTCCTGCCGCATAGATTGCCGGATCTGATGTCCTCATTGTGTCATCGACGATTATCGACCCTCTTCTGTCTGTCTCGAGGCCTGCGTCAGCTGCCAGCCTTGAGTCAGGACGCACGCCGATTGCAAGAACCGCGAAGTCAGCCGTGAAATCACCTTTGTCAGTCATCGCGGATATCTTCCCTTCCTTCTCGCTGAATCCAAGCAGGGATGTGCTCAGCCTCAGGTCTATGCCTTTTCTCCTGATCTCCTTGTGCAGGAATGCTGCCATATCATCATCAAACGGCTTCATGACATGGTCCGAACGCTGTATCAGCGTGACCGATAGCCCTGCATGCACAAGGTTCTCTGCTGTCTCTAGGCCGATGAAGCCACCTCCGACAACAACAGCCTTTCCGCCTTTGAAGCGTACAGCTGCTTCCCTTATCGCGAATGAGTCTTCAGTATGGCGCAGCGTGAATACCTTGCTGCTGCCTATCCCTGGGATATCTGGGACTATCGCCTCGGCTCCAGGCGAGAGCAGAAGGTAGTCATAGCCTTCATCATATATCCTTCCGCTTTTCCCATCCTTTATCCTGACGGCTTTCCTTGCCCTGTCTATCGAGAGCGCTTCGCTGTTTACGCGCGCCTCTATCCTGAATCTCTTCCAGAAGCTTTCCGGAGTCTGAAGCGTAAGGTCCTTCCTGTCTTCTATCACTCCGCCTATATAATAAGGCAGGCCGCAGTTCGCATATGAGATGAATCCACTCCTCTCGATTATCACGATCTCTGCATCCTCAGATAGCCGCCTGAGCCTCGCTGCCGCGGTCGCGCCTGCCGCAACTCCTCCTATTATCACAACTTTCATGTTCTGCTCCTGAGTAGATTATAGCGTGGTTTACCTTATTCTGTATCTTTATTCTTCTTGTGTGGTTTATCAGCATTAATATTCCTATTAAACAATTATATTAACTGTAATATATGTCATATTCCATTGTGGATGCAGGAAGAATATAATGATTGCATGATTGATTGCATAAAGGTCCGAGGTGCCAAGGTCCATAATCTGAAGAACATAGATGTTGATGTCCCTCTTGGGAAAATCGTGGGCATCGCAGGCGTTTCAGGCTCGGGGAAGTCATCGCTTGCGCTGGGCGTTCTCTATGCTGAAGGCTCAAGACGTTATCTTGAGTCCCTTTCCACCTATACACGGCGCCGTATGACGCAGGCTGAGAGGGCATGGGTGGATGATGTCCTTTACATACCTGCTGCCCTTGCGCTTCGGCAGAGGCCCGGGGTGCCGGGTATCCGCAGCACGTTCGGCACTGGCAGCGAGCTGCTGAATTCCCTGCGTCTTATGTTCTCAAGACTTGCTTCCCATAGATGTCCCAATGGCCATTACGTAGCTCCGACTCTTGACGTTGCTGCCGGCAACGAGCTTGTCTGCCCTGAGTGCGGGGTGCACTTCTATGCGCCGGGGGCCGAGGAGCTGGCATTCAACAGCCAGGGGGCATGCCATAAATGCAACGGGACAGGCGTTGTTCGGAGCGTTGATGTATCTACACTGGTTCCAGATGAGTCATTGACGATAGAGCAGGGGGCGGTCGCCCCATGGAACAGCCTTATGTGGTCGCTCATGGTCGATGTCTGCAGGGCGATGGGGGTACGTACCGATGTGCCGTTCAGCCAGCTGACAGAAAGCGAGAAGGATATCGTCTACAATGGCCCTGCCGTGAAGAAGCATATCCTTTACAAGTCAAAGAACTCGAATCAGGCAGGGGAGCTGGATTTCACATATTACAATGCTGTCTATACCGTTGAGAATGCGCTTTCGAAGGTAAAGGACGAACAGGGCATGAAGAGGGTTGAGAAGTTCCTGAAGGAGGAGGTTTGCCCTGACTGCCATGGCTCAAGGCTCTCTGAGAGAGCGCGGGCTCCTGAGATAATGGGGCTTTCCCTTGACAAGGTATGCACGATGACTCTTTCGGAGCTTGTGAAGTGGGTGAAGGAAGTGCCGCCTTCGCTTCCTCCCTCAATGCGTCAGATGGCTCTGAATATCGTGGAGGCTTTCCTTGATACCGCCAGACGGCTGATGGATCTCGGTCTCGGATATCTCTCGCTTGACAGGGCATCTTCGACTCTTTCCACAGGCGAAAGGCAAAGGATGCAGCTTGCCCGTGCTGTGCGCAACCGCACTACAGGAGTGCTTTATGTGCTTGATGAGCCTTCTATAGGCCTTCACCCATCGAACATCGAGGGCCTGAAAGGAGTCATGCGTGATCTCATCGATGATGGCAACTCTGTGATCCTTGTTGATCATGATACTCAGATTCTCTCGGCAGCGGACTGGATCATAGAGATGGGGCCTGGTGCCGGGCGGAATGGTGGCTCTGTCATTGCAGAAGGCAGCGTTGCGGATATAGAAGGCAGCAGCTCATCTGTCATCGGTCCTTTTCTGTCGGGGCATTCCTCTGTAAGCATTGACAGTTGCCATGATGATATCTTCGCGCTTGGCTCGATCAGGCTGTCTACCGATAAGATACACACGGTCAAACCGCTTGATATCACCATACCTAAAGGCCGTCTGACAGCAGTGACTGGCGTATCTGGATCTGGGAAGACCACGCTTGTGCTTGAAAGCCTCGTTCCGGCTTTGCAGGCATTGTCTGGGGAAGGGCGGATGCCGGAGCATATCAGGTCGGCAGAAGCTGAAGGTATAAAGTCGGTAAAGCTTATCGATGCCTCCCCGATAGGGATAAACATCAGGTCTACCGTAGCGACATATTCAGATGTGCATGATGACCTCAGGAAGCTTTTCTCGAAAACTGAGGGGGCGGTGTCCGGTGGCTGGAAGGCTGGGGATTTCTCATACAACACAGGCCGTCTGCGCTGCCCTGTATGCGATGGTACCGGAACGATCAGCCTTGATGTGCAGTTCCTTCCTGATGTTGATATACCTTGCCCTGAATGCAGAGGTTCACGTTATTCCAAGGAAGCCAGATCCATACTCTATGAAAGCAGCAAGGGAAAGACCTATTCGCTTCCAGAGATAATGGATATGGATATAGATACGGCAATCACCGCTCTTTCTGACAGGAAGGCAATCGTCCAGAAGCTTGAAGTCCTTCAATCCCTGGGGCTTGGGTATCTTACATTGGGCGAGGAGACTCCCGGCCTTTCGGGAGGGGAGGCACAGAGGCTAAAGCTTGCAAGCGAGATGGGAAGGCGGCAGTCTGACGCGGTCTTTGTATTCGATGAGCCGACAATCGGCCTTCATCCACTTGATGTGAGGACTCTTCTCTCCGTATTCCGGACCTTGATAGGAAACGGCGCTACCGTGATAGTCATCGAGCATGATCTGGATGTCATACGAAGCTCGGACTATGTGATCGACATGGGCCCTGGCGGTGGCGATGATGGCGGAACTGTGGTGGCGGCCGGCACACCGTCTGATATAAAGTCGTCCAGCAGGAGTGTCACGGGGCGTTATCTCTGATACAATTGCTGTATGCGTGGAAACATGTTCCGGAAAGCATATGAACTTGACAGCAGGAATCTTCCCTTTGCCATCGTCACGATAATCGGCAGCGATGGCATTGTCCCAAGGAAGTCAGGGCGCATGCTCGTGACAGAAGGCGGCGAAGCCTGGTCAACTGTCGGAGGCCATTTCATAGAGGATGCGGCGATAAAGGCCTCGATAGAGGCTATAGGATGCGGCAAGGGCAGGATAATCGATGTCAGCACGGGACGTGGAAGTGTGAGGCTTATGGTTGATGTGGTCAATAAGGCAAAGCGGGCTTACATAATAGGATATGGGCATGTGGGACGTGCAGTTGCTTCGGTCCTTCACTCTGTAGGATATGCTGTGTATATCTATGACGTGAATCCTGTCGACTGCCCATTTGCCGCAGAGGTCCATGCAGGAAGCACCTGGGATGAGATCCTCAGCGGGCTTGTCATCGATGAACACTCTGCACTTGTCGTGACCATACACAGCAAGGATGGCGTGCTTTCGCTTATAGATTACTCCAGGGCTTTCTATGTCGGAGCCATGGCTTCGCGCTCTAGGATAATCCCGGACAAGAGGATAAGCGCACCCATCGGGCTTGATATAGATGCACAGACTCCTGAAGAGGTGGCTGTTTCCATAGCAGCTGAGATAATGAGGCGCTATAGCGGCCGGACAGGGCTTTTCGGATGTGAGAAAAGAAGGCGGTTTGTCGCTGTCATCGGCAGCTGTGATGTTGCTGTGTCATCCGCATCAAGGCTGAGGAATGCAGGATATGATGTCATCCTATTGGGGCATCTGCAGCCTGGCAGCTTCTTGCATGCAATGGACATAATGACGACAGATGAATGCTTCCATGTCCTTGACGATGGTTTCATCCCTGTGTTCGGCGGCAGCCCGGAAGAGGCTGCTGAGAAGCTCTGTCCTTCCGTCGCTGTCATTGCAGGCAGCGGTGCCGGCAGCCTTTCCGATACGGTCCCTCTGACCATCGCAATTGGGTCCGGGCTTTCTGCCCCCTCTGATGCGGATATCGTGATAGATGCAGCTCTCGGAGATGGGTTCGGTCGCATAATACGCGACGGATGTGCTGGAAAAAGCGATATATCTGCCATTTCCGGCTATCTTTCAGATACAATTGCAGGTTCAGTGCTTGAATCTGTCGATTCCTTTTTCCTGACCTTCTAGGAGCAGGCTGCAGCTTGCCTTCATGAAGAATCCTGCCACTTCCTCCGGTTTCTGGACCATCCCCTTTGATATCCACCATTCAATTGTCGAGACAAGTCCCTGCGAGATCTGGCAGGTCAGGTAGTCTTTTGGAACGGGGCTGATTGCATCCTCATCTATGATTGTCCCGAGATAGTCTGAGAATCTTGAGCGGAAGTACCTGAGGAAGATAGCGGAGCCATCGCTCGATACTATCCTTGAGATATTCATCGTATTGTCCCGTATGTGGTAAAGCATGTGGGTGATCAGGTGTACAGGGTCCTTTGCCGCAGATGAGAAGTCATGTGTTCTCTCTCCGCCTGGCGCATCTGAGAACACATGTGAGAATATTTCCTTTGACAGCTCAGTGAGCATGTCATCCTTTGTGGGGAAGTGCGCGTAGAACGTGGTCCTCCCGACATCTGCCTCGTTGATTATCTCCTGCACGGTTATTCCTGAATAGCTTTTCTCGCAAAGAAGCTTGTTGAGGGCTGAGAATATAGCGGCACGGCTCTTCCTTTGTCTTCTGTCCATACAGATTTCCTTTTTTGTTCGCTAACGTATGAATCCGGCAAGCTGACTATTTTCTGATCAGCAGCCTCTGTGTGATACTTGTTTCGGTACAAGTGTTTGATAATGAAGTATTGTACGGCATGCTGCCATGCTGTCAATATCTGGAGGTCCTATGCTCAAGAGACTGAATGATTTCCTTTCCGGGATTCCCATGACAGCTGCAGGCGGAGTCTTCCTGATACTCAGCCTTTGCGCTTCGATCGCGGGCATCGACATGGTATTCGATCCTGCCTGGATAGCTGTCATCATCTGCGGCTTGCCTTTGCTGTACTTGGCTGTATGGAGACTTTTTTGCAACAAGGGCATCTCAAGGATCTCATCCGCACTTCTGATCTCAATCGCGATGATAGCAGCAATTGCCATAGATGACTTGTTTGCGGCAGGTGAGGTTGCTTTCATAATGGCCATTGGATCTATCCTGGAGCAGAAGACCACGGAACGTGCGAGGTCTGGGATTGAACAGCTCATGCAGCTTGTTCCGGTATGCGCGAGACGCATATGCGGCGGCAGCGATGAAATGGTTCCTGTCTCAGATATCAGCGTTGGTGATATCATCCGGATACTTCCTGGGGAGCGCATCCCTGTTGATGGCAGGATAGTGGCAGGCGTCACCTCGGTTGACCAGTCGGTTATGACAGGTGAGTCGCTGCCTGCCGACAGATGTGCAGGCGATGAGGTCTTCTCCGGGACGATGAATCTTCATGGATCGATTGATGTATCTGCATGCAGGGTCGGGAAGGATAGCTCGCTTGAGCGCCTGATAAAGCTCGTGGAAGATGCAGAGAGCAGGAAGGCCCCGATACAGCGTATCGCTGACAGATGTGCTAGCTGGCTCGTGCCCGCTGCGCTGCTTCTGGCACTGGCTTCATATCTTCTCACCGCTGATATAGTCCGTTCCGTGACAGTGCTTGTCGTATTCTGCCCATGCGCGCTGGTGCTTGCTACCCCTACCGCGATCATGGCTGCGATAGGCCAGGCTGCGCGCAATGGTGTGATCATAAAGTCAGGAGAGGCTCTGGAGAAGATGGGCAGCATCGACATTGCCGCATTCGACAAGACAGGTACGCTCACATATGGCCGTCCAGTTGTCTCAGATGTACTGATCCTGGATCCATGCTGGAGCCGCCAGCATTTCATCTCCATTGTAGCCTCTGCAGAGAAGAGAAGCGAGCATCCTCTTGCAAAGGCTTTCTCTGAATACGCATCAGCATCTGGCATGGAGGCCGCAGAGGCTTCATCCTTTTTTATGGAGGCTGGAAAGGGCATAAAGGCTGATGTGCATGGGCATTCAGTCATATGCGGGAACAGGAAGCTGATGGAAGAATGCGGCATATCCCTGGATAAGGCAGAGGCCGATATAATGAGGCTTGGCAATGAGGGCAAGGCACTGCTGATTGCCGCCTGTGATGGTGCTGCCATTGGGCTTATAGGCTTTTCAGACAGCATACGCGGGGAAGCTGCTGGGACTATTGGGAAGTTGTCTGCCATCGGCCTCAAGTGCGTAGTGCTGACAGGCGACAACGAGCGCGCCGCTTCCTATATGGCGGCGAAGCTTGGGGATGTTGATGTGTATGCAGATCTTCTTCCTTCGCAGAAAGTCAGCATGATTGATGGTATGCGGGCTCAGGGGCATAAAGCTGCAATGGTAGGCGATGGTGTGAATGATGCTCCTGCGCTCAAGGCCGCTGATATCGGGATAGCCATGGGGACAGCCGGGAGCGATATTGCTGTTGAGGCTGCCGATATAGCATTGGTGGGCGATGATATATCAAAGCTTGTATACCTCAAGAGGCTCTCAGATGCAGCTGTCAGGACAATCAAGCTCAGCATCGCGCTTTCCCTCTGCATAAATGCTGTAGCCATCACGCTGTCGCTTATGGGGCTGCTGACACCTACAATCGGCGCATTGGTCCACAATGCCGGCTCTGTGCTTGTCGTCATGATCGCAGCGCTGCTGTATGACAGGAAGTTCTGATCATGCTGCCTAGGATGTGAGGATTTTCAGCGCTCTTTCCCTGAATGAGATCCTGATTGTTCCCTGGTCCGGGATATGCGCTGCTGTCTTTATCCATATCGGGCTTGAAGCCCCTTCCAGCATGAGCTCCGCCGATGTTGCTGCGGGGCTCTTGATTGTCCTCAATATTGCCGCGCTGCGGCCTGAGCCAGTTATCTCGATATCATTATCCATCACGGCAACTGCACAGGCATCCTCCGCGGCCTTCCCTGTATCTACATTCCATCCCGGTACGTACACTGTGCCGTTGCTGCATTCCGCCTCCGCTATGTTCCTGTATCCCATTATCGCGGCGGCCCTTGCCGAGACCGGATCCTGGAAGACCTCGTCTGTCATGCCGCTTCGTATTATCTTCCCTGGTCGATTATGGAGAGGGAAGAGGAGAGGGAGTACGCCTCATCCATGCTGTGCGTGACTATCATATAGTCTTTGCCGATCTTCTCGACTATGGACTTGAACTGTGCCTTTATCTCTTCCTTCAGGTATATATCAAGAGCTGAGAACGGCTCGTCGAACAGCATCATCTCAGGCCTGTTCACAATCATTCTTGCAATGGCCACACGCTGCGCCTCCCCGCCTGAGAGCTGGTATGGCTTTGACTTGAGGAGATGGCCTATATGCAGCATCTCCACCGTATCGTCAAGCATCTTCTCACGCAGGGCCCTGTCCTTTTCCCATTTGAGGCCTGCGCTTATATTCCCATATACAGTCATATCCTGGAATAAGGCATAGCTCTGGAACAGATAGCCTATCCTCCTTTTCTGGGGCGGCAGGTTTATGTTCCTCTCGGAATCGAACAGCACGGTCCCGTCGTGCTCTATATAGCCCCTGTCAGGCTTCATTATGCCTGCAATACATTTCAGCGTGACGCTCTTGCCGCATCCAGATGGGCCTATAAGCGCAGTCGCCCCCTCAGCCTTGAGGTTTACCCTGAGCGTGAATGATGAGAGCTTCTTCTCTATATCCAGGCGGAGCATCAGCGTTTCCTCTGTTTCCGTTCAAGCAGGTTCACAGCCAGGAGCACGGTCGCTGATATCGCAAGGTTTATCATGACCCACATGAATGCCCCGCTGTCATCACCTGTCCGCCATAGCTGGTACACCGTCGTTGAGATAGTCGCCGTACGCTTGGGGGTATATCCTATAAGCATGCTTGTGGCACCGTATTCCCCAAGCGCCCTTGCGAAAGCAAGCACCGAACCCGCTATTATGCCGCTGCGGCATCCTGGCATCGTTATCTTCCAGAATATCCATGATCTGGATAGCCCAAGCGTGCTTGCAGCATATACATAGTCCCAGTCAAAGGCCTCCGTTCCCAAGGCCTGCGATCCAGCCACGTTCTATCGTGAGCCCTGCAAGGATGCGCGGCAGGACTATGTCGAATATCGTGCGTCTTGCGTACATGACGCATCCGGGGAGCCCGAGCACTGGACGGCCATCTGGC
>CASFMA010000003.1 GCA_949295675.1 uncultured Spirochaetales bacterium
GTAAGTCTCATCGAAGTCAACGACAGCAAGGTAGCCGATAATAGAGCCATCAAGGACAGCCTTGTATCCTATTCCCTCGGCTATATCACTCTCGATCAGCGAAGGAGACGGATAGCCGCCTGCCCACTGCATATTGCCATATGAAAGCTGGAACCGCCTCGCCTCCTCTATTATCTCCATTATCCTTGCAGCATCTTCAGGCATTGCCTTCTCAAGCATCATTACTCTATGATACCACCTTTTTCCTTGTGAAGAGAACCATTCCTATCAAAGCGGTAAGCGGAGTCACAAGGACTATGCCGAAAGCACCGGCAAGTGTCTGGGCTATCTCAGCCGCGATCGCCTTGGATGTGAATATGTTGAATGTTGGCGTAGCCTGTGCCATATACACCATCATCAATGTAAGATAACTCCCCATATACGCAAGAAGGAGCGTGGTGATCTGCGTCCCGACCCCGGCCTTGCCTACCTCCATGGCAGATCTGAAGAGATCGCGCCTGCCTGTCTCCGGTGCATGCTCCCTTACCTCCCACATAGCGGCAGAGACATCTATGGAGAGATCCATGATCGCACCGCCGGCGCCAAGGCATACCACGCCGGAGAAAAGCGATGTGAGATCAAGATCCATGAAGCCGCTGTACAGCAAGGCCTCGCTCATCTCGAGCACGGAGCCATGTATACGCAGGAACGCTGTCATGGCAATGGAGATAAGCAGCGTTATGAAAATAGCCATGAATGAGCCAAGGATTGCGGCAAGGCTCCGCTTGTTGAGCCCGGATACCATAGGAAGAGTCACGAGCGTGAGCAGCACCAGCGTGACAGCGCACATGAAGAGAGGATTGACGCCCTTCAGGACAGATGGGATGAGAAGCTTCCATATCGCGAGGAATGCGAATGCAAATGAAAGCACCATCCTTATCCCCCTCAGGCCGCTGAAGGCTATGAGGGCAATCACGAACACAGCCACGAGCATAAGCTCCTTGTCCAGGCGGTAGTAATCAATCATGTTTATGAATATCGGATTGTCATCGGCATCACGCTCGACAAGCACCCATGCGATATCCCCTGGGACGAAGACCTTGTCATCCTTCAGGCTTCCGGAGAGAAGGTTCACAGCATCCATCTCCAGTCCCTTATGCTCTCCTGAAAGCACCTTTACATGGCACCGCTGGTCACCTGTGCGGAAAAGACCAGTCTGTATGATGGTGCTGTCATCTGTGGACAGCACCTCAGCCTTCGCTCCTGTTGCGTTGAAGTAGATGGCGCGTTCAAAACCTGTCGGCATGAGAATGAGAACCGCGGAGGCCAGGATGAAAGCTGCTATGAATGCGATGTTCTTCTTTCTATCGTTTTTCGTCATATCATAAGAAAATGGGGAGAGCAGAGCCTCCCCAATGCAAGTATTGTCCTGTTATCTTGCGTCTGTGAGATCCATGAGCCTGAGAGCGACCTGCGTATTGTCGTAAGCGCCCGCGAAAAGCTCAGCACCCTCTCCGTATGCGTATACAGGGACTGGAAGACCAGTATGTGCATAGCTTGTCCAGCCGATGCCGGCCTTGTTGTTGATGATGTGCGTGAGAGTCACGCTGATCGGGTTGTATCCACCATAGAGAAGTGATTCCTCATACCCGTCAACATTACCTGTCTGGTCATCATCATAAGCCTTCTGAAGCTTCGCATACTCATAGTCATTCATGACAAGAGCTTCATCGGAAGCTGTCTCGCCAGGAGCTACAAGGCCGAAGTTCTCCTCAACCATTGCCATAAGGTCATCGAATGTGAATGATCCGTCAGCCTTTGCCTCCTCAACGAGGGAATCGAACTTGACGAATGAGCATTTCTGGTTCCTGAGGATATCGAAAGCTGTGTTATAGCCTGTCGCAGCATATCCGATGGTCATACCACCTGTCTCATGGTCACCGGTAACGATTATGAGAGTCTCATCCGGATGGTTCTTGGCAAACTCGACGGCGACCTCGACAGCCTCATCGAGAGCGATTGTATCGCTGATGTTGGCAAGCGCGTCGTTCGCATGGCCTGCCCAGTCGATCTTTCCGCCTTCGACCATCATGAAGAAGCCTGTCTCATTATCGAGGACATCGATGCCCTTCTTCACGAAATCCTTGAGCTTGAGGGAGTCTGCTGGGGCATCGAGGGCATAAGGCATAGCTCCATCATCCTGAAGGACTGGGCTGTAGGCATATACCTTCCCGCTGTTGCTGTTGAGGCTGAGGATCGTGTCCTTGTCATTTGTCACAAGGTAGCCATTGTCTTCAAGAACCTCATAGATTGACTTATCTCCATCATCAGCCTTGTTGACAGATCCGCCGGCAAAGTACTCGAATCCTGACTCCGCCATCTGAAGCCCGATGTCATAGTAGTCATTCCTTGATGCAATATGAGCATAGTATGCAGCAGGTGTTGCATGGTTGATCGTGACAGTTGATACAATGCCGATCTTCCAGCCCTTGTCGTGGAGCATCTCAGCGATAGTCACGCCAGGAGTCACCTTGTCAACGCCCATCCCGATGACTCCGCTGTGTGTCTTGTACCCAGAAGAGAGCGATGTGGCCGTCGATGCCGAATCAGGGCAGAACGATGTCGAGTCCTGTGTATACTGCAGCCCTACTACAGGGAACTGCGTGAATGTAAGCTTATCAAGCTCGATAAGGCCAGACTCGTTGATTCCGTTGAATACCTGTGCTGAGTTCGTCTGAGGAGAGCTCATTCCATCTCCAATGAACATGAACACATATTTCGGAGAAGCATCCTCCGTGTATTCTCTTATTGCGCTTTCTGTTTCCATTCCACCGTTTGCGAAAGCCATGGAAACAAGCATGATGATAGACAGAAGCGTTACAGTAAGTCTTTTCATCTTGTCTTTCCTCCAAAGAAGTTGTGGATTTACCACGATTGGAGTCTATCAGAAGGAAAAACCGCAATCTCCCGCGCTTCAGTTACCAGTCTGTTAAATGGACAAGAAAATATCCCGGTGTATGTTAATAGGATGTTTCTCCGGCCTCATGTATTGCTCATCACTATCTTCTCGCAGACATCGGCGACATGCTCGCAGGCATCTGCGCACTGCTCAAGATAGCGGTAGACATCCCTCCACATTATGATCGAGACAGGATCCGTCTCCTCCACATGAAGAGCCCTCATGTTCTCTATGAACAGGTTGTCAGCCTCCTCTTCCATGGTGTTGATCCTTATTATCCTCTCCCTCAGTGTCTTCGAGTGCCTGAAGTTCCTGAAATCCTCGATCATCAGAAGCATCTCGTCGCAGCATCTGCATACAACAGCCACAACAGCTGCCATCTCTGGCTTTATCATGCGGATATTGTCGCAATAAAGGCGCAGCATGACATCCTCAATCTTGTCCACGACCTCATCAAGGGTCTGGCTGAGAAGTATTATATCCTCTCGTTCTATCGGCGTTATGAATGCCTTTGCGAGCACATTCATCATATCGTGCTTCTTCCTGTCCGCAGCATGCTCCACCTCGTGCATCTCATCAAGCATGGCCCTGAGGTTTTCGGGATCATAGCCGGTTATGCACCTGCTGAGGAGCTTGGAAGCCTCTACGGCATACTGCGCACACGATGTGAAAGTATCAAAATAAAACGAATCCTGTTTCTTTGCCATATTTACCTCACTAGAAAACGAATAGGAAGAACTTAGCCATCAGAAAGCTGATAAGGCCGCAGCCAGGGAAGGTGAAGACCCATGTCAGCATCATGCCGCGGACAACTGAGAAGTTGATCGCGCTGAGCCTCCTTGATGCGCCGACTCCCATTATCGCGCTGGTCTTCGTATGCGTCGTCGATACGGGGATGCCGAAGACAGAGGAGAAGAGCAGGCAGAGCGATGCGGCGACATCCGCGCTGAATCCCTGATACTTCTCAAGCTTCACCATATCCATGCCGACAGATCTTATTATCTTCTCGCCTCCGACGCTCGTGCCGCATCCCATGACAACAGAGCAGAGCACCATCAGCCATACAGGGATCAGCACGCCCTCGACACTTGGCTGCCCGTTCGCGAAGGCTATCCCAAGGAAAAGCACGCCTATGAACTTCTGCCCATCCTGCGCGCCGTGCATGAAGCTCATGGCTGCAGCTCCTGCTATCTGGGCATATCTGAAGAATATATTCGAGACACGCCTGTCCATGCGATGGAAAAGAAGGACAACAGCCTTGCATACGGCCCATCCCATCGCAAAGCCAAGAAGCAGGGAGAGCACAAGGCCATATATGACCTTTATCCATTCGCCACCGTTTATGGCGCCAAAACCCTGCCCTGTCGCCAGAGCAGCGCCAGTCAGGCCTGCTATGAGGCTATGGCTCTCGCTTGTAGGGATGCCGAAATAAGAGGCCGCCGTGCTGTATACGACTATCGAGAACAAAGCCGCGGAGAGCGCTATCAGCGCGGTGCCGGTATCTGAGCCGAAGTCGACCATATTGCTTATGGTTGAAGCTACGGAAGCGTTCACCTTCGTCATGACAAGCACGCCTATGAAGTTGAAGAGAGCGCTCATCATGATCGCGGGACGGGGCCTGAGGCAGCGTGTCGTTATACACGTGGCGATTGCATTAGGTGCATCTGTCCAGCCATTCACGAATATCACCCCAAGCGTCAGAGCCGCAGTGACAAGCAGCGCCGGAGATGAGAATACCTGCTGGCAGAAATATGAAAAAGAGACATCCATCTGCGAAAGTCTTCCTCCCAGTGAATCGTAAAATATGTGTTATTTATGTGTAAATTGCCTATTAAGAAAAATGTGTTAGAAATATGTTAGGGTTGTTTTTACAGAATATTAGAGCTGATTCCGGCAGGGAAAACCTCACAAAAGCAAAAGCTCCCAGCCTGCATCAGCCGGGAGCATAGCACTCATTCCTGTTCCGTTATTCCTTTCAGGATCCTGTCCTTCTTCCTCCGTCTCGGGTTTATCGAGTTCTCGACAAGCGTCACGAGCTTAGTAAGCACCGCCGAGATCACGAAATACATGATTGCAGTCACTATGAGCGGGAAGAATGCCTCATATGTCCTGCTCCTGACAAGATCGCTTATCTTCGTGAGGTCAAGCACAGCTATATAGCCGACGACCGATGTCTCCTTTATAAGGGTAACCACATCATTGCGGTATATAGGGAGGAAGTGCTGCGCGGCCTGAGGAAGTATTATCCTGAAGAAGCTCTGGCTCTCCGAGTATCCGAGAGCCCTTGAAGCTTCTGTCTGCCCCTTTCCGATAGCGTTGCACCCGACTCTAAGCATATCTATCATCGAGCATGCGAACATGAGGGAGAATCCTACTACAGAGACCCACATGCCGCTCAGGCTGGAAGAGCCGAAGACAATGTAGTAGAGGATCATCAGAAGCAGCACTGTAGGCATCCCATGGATGAGCCAGAGGAAGAAGTTCGTCCCTGCATTCGCCACCCTGCTGCCTTTCCTGCAGAGCATGTAGACAAGGAATCCGAGGATCGTTCCGGCAATTATGGAGGCGACCGTTATGAGTATTGTCACGCCTGCGCCCTGTACGAAAAGCACCCATCTCGATTCCCTTATGAATGTCTTGTTGAAGCTCTCGGCGAGCTGCTGGAAGAACGTAAGCCCTGACTCATCCTCGCCAAGCACGACAAGCCTTATCGGCGTCGAGTAATAGACATCGGAAAGCGTCCCTGTCTCATTGCGCTCAGCGCTTACGACAATGTTCATGCCGATATCATACTTGCCACTCTCAACACCTGGAGCGATTGCCTCGAAAGGAACCTCGAAGAACTCCGGCGTATAGCCATATGCACGGGCAAATCTGCAGATGAAATCAACATCAAAGCCAGATATACGTCCATTGCTTATGAATGAGAATGGCTCGTAGCCACCCTCTACAGCAACTGTGATGGTGCCGTTCTCTCCCGTGAATCCTGTTATGTCGCAGGTATCATTGACGGGGTCGAAGTCTGCGATCCAGTAATCGTAGAGCTCAGCGAGCATGCCGTTTTCATGGCTTTCGGCAATGAACGCATTAAGCTCAGACAGCAGCCTGTCCTGCTTCTCGTTGTTCCCGATTATGCAAGTGGCGTCTATATAACCTGCAGGCTCCTCAAGGACAGTAAGCTCAGGATGGTTCTTCTTCTGCACCCCATAGCTCACCTCTTCTATCAGATAGGCATCGACCTTGCCTGACTGCAGAGCCAGGATCATATCGTTCGGCATCGTATAATACTGGAAGGAGGCATTGGGCACCCTGTCCTGTATCAGCTCCTCATAAAGGACCGCGGTCTGCACTCCTATATTCTTCCCGTCAAGATCCTCTATCGCACTGTACTCCGATGCTGCGGACAAAGAGGCAGCAAGAAGGATAAGCGACACAAACACAAAAGACAGCTTTCTCATTCTTACTCTTCCTCCACCCATCTGAAACGCATTGATATAACATGCTCATATCCCATCGGATCCGATGAGATATCATCCTGCTTGACCTCTGTGGTAGGCTCTGCAAGAAGATCAAGGAAGAGCTTGCTCGCCGATGAATGCACATCGAACTTCTCGCCTTTGTAGCATATGAGCATCGTGAGGATATCAAGCTTCTCCGAATATTCAACCTTCACGAGTATATCCGGGATATCTGAATTGGCCGCGATGTTGTTTATGCAGATTTCCTCGAACGCGAGCATCAGCTTCGAAAGACGCTCCGCCTCGATAAGAAGCTTCTCGCCATATGCGATGAGCTCATCATTCATCGCCTCGACATCGAAGTCAGTTGAGTCGATCTTGTATGTAAGCGAGGAGAGACGCTGTATGAACTTCTTGGTGATCTCACGCTGCGGATGCTCGAATATCTGCTTAGGAGTCCCCTCCTCGTAGATATATCCGTCATACATGAAGAGGATGCGGTTGGATATCTTCCTTGCGAAATCCATCTCATGCGTGACTATCATCATCGTCCTGCCGCTCTTCGCGAGCATCTTTATTACGGACTGCACCTCACCTATCATCGATGGATCGAGGGCTGATGTCGGCTCATCAAACAGGATGATGTCAGGATCCATGGCAAGGGTACGGGCGATGGCTATTCTCTGCTGCTGCCCTCCTGAAAGCTCATCAGGATAGTTGAATACCTTCGAGGCTAGGCCGACCTGCTGAAGCAGATACATCGCCTTGTCATAGGCTTCCTGGCGGCTGCGCCCGAGAAGCGTTATCTGGGGATTCATTATATTCTCGATTATCGTGAGATGCCCAAAGAGATTAAAAGACTGGAAAACCATTCCCATCTTCTTTCTTATCTCGTTCAGGTTGCATCCCTTAGCGGTTATGTCCTGACCATCTACGATAATACTTCCCTCAGTCGGCTCGGTGAGCATGTTGATACATCTGAGCAGGGTTGATTTTCCAGTTCCAGAAGGTCCTATGATTGATATCACATCACCGTCATTGATCGTAATGTCGATGTCTTTCAGCGGGATGGTATCATCATCAAATACTTTTCGCAGGTGCCTAATCTCTATCATTGCACTCTCCTAAAAGTTTTTGTTTTTGCGCCCCCCATAGTAAGGTATTTCGCCCTATACATCTACCGCTATTTGCCATTTTTTTTCGCAAAACATGATTATTTTCATAATCGGGAAGGAAAAAGGCCATCGAGGGCCAAGCTCAGCAGCGCCTCGCAAGACTGCTGAACGAGACAGGGGAAAGATCTGAGAATGATATGGAATATCCAAGCCCGTTAGCCACGCTCATATTCACGAAATCCATCCTGTCAAGGCCGAAGAGCGCTATGACCGATGCCCTCATTATGCCGGAGTGCATCACTATCGTCGCAGAGCGCAGCCCCTGCTCTTCGCACAGCCTGACAACATCGGTTGCAGCATGGCTTCCCCTCTCCATCACCTCGCTCATTGTCTCCTCATCAAGATATGGCTCATCAGCTGCCCACGATCTGAAATAATCCACGATCTCCTCAGGGGTGGAGAATATCCAGCCTTCGAGCGAGCGGAAATTGATCTCACGGCAGCTTTCCAGAAGCGCAGGACTGGCTGAAGGGAACAGTATATGGCACGTATCCAGGCAGCGCCTGAGAGGTGATGAGAAATAGGCGTCGCTCACAGGATATTCAACGCTTTCCCGCAGCTCGAGAAGCTCTGCCCTGCCGCGTTCAGTAAGATCCACATCCATCCACCCTGAAAGCATATGGCGCACATTAGCCTCACTCTCCCCATGTCTCACCATCGTAAGCAGAAAGTCCATCAGATCCTCCAGCAACTGTAGTCACTCCCATTATACATCATGTTGGACAGGTGTGAATATTGACGCAATGTCAGAATATTAATATCTTACGGCAAACACCAGGCACAAGGAGGTGCACCATGACGCATAGAAAGACCATCGTCGCCTACTTCTCGGCAAGCGGCACGACAGCGTCAGTCGCCGCAGAGATTGCAAAGGCAGCGGATGCGGATCTGTTCGAAATCAGGCCAGAGAAGCCATACACTGCAGGGGATCTTGACTGGACAGACAGGAAGAGCAGGAGCACTGCAGAGATGAGCGACCCTGCCACACGGCCGGAGATATCATCATCGATCGAGGATTTCCCAAGCTATGGAACAGTCATCCTCGGATTCCCTATATGGTGGGGCGTCGAGCCAAGGATAATCGATACTTTCCTCGAAAGCCATGATTTCTCAGGTAAGACAATCATACCATTCTGCACATCAGGCGGCAGCGGTATAGAGAAAGCTGAGGAAAGCCTGCACGCCCACTGCAGGGATGCGCAATGGAGGAAAGGAAAGCTCCTGAGGAGATCCAATGCCGCTGCATGGGCAAGGGAAATAGCTCATTGAGAGCGGCCGCTCACGCCTCGATCTCCATGAACTGACGCGCAAGAAGCACATTTCCGTTCCAGCGTGACTTCACATATCCAGCTATCTCATCCCTGTCGCCATAGACAGGAAGATGGGAAACCACAAGAATACCCGGTGATGCGCACCCAGCAAGCCGGGCGACGTCATAAGCATCCATATGCCCCGCACCAGCATTTCCCGTCCCGGGATAGAACGAGCATTCCGCAATCAGGATATCAGCAGAGGCTGAGAATGAGGCAAGGCTGTCGGAGAACGCACCATCAGCTGTATACACAACGCTCCTGCCGCCGCATGAAAGCTTCACGGCAAGGCATGTGACTGGATGCCTTGTCCTCATATAGCTGACTGAGAATGGCCCTATCCTCTCATCAATGCCTTCATCTATGGCCGTGGCGTGAGAATACGGCGGCATCTCAAGATCGCGTTTTTCAGGTGCATGGAAATGCAGAGGCCTGACGGAGCGTCCAAGCTGCATGGATATGAGGCGGGAATAGATTGCGACGCCTGCATCAGCGACATGGTCACTGTGGAAATGGGATATTATTATGTCATCGATGGAATCAAATGGCCTTATCCTCTGCAGAAGCGAAATCGCCCCTGATCCTATATCAAGGAGTATGGAATGACCTTCAGCCTCGACAAGGTAGCAGCTTGTAGCACCCCCGGCGAGAGGCACCCCGCCGCTCTCGCCTATGACAACAACCTTAATGCTTCCCATAAGCATCCCCCAGCAGCATCTTCGTATAGCCGCTTCTGGCCTCTTCCTCCATTCTCCTGCAGTCAAGGCACTCGACAATGCGGCCATGAAGCATGACATATACCCTGTCGCAGAAATAACGCACAAGATCAAGGTCATGGGATATGAACAGGAACGAAGCTCCTGTCTCAGCCCTGACATGCCGAAGGAGATTGACGACCTCGGCCTGGATCGAAAGATCAAGCGCTGACACGCATTCATCTGCGATTATCACCTCAGGCTCCAGGAGGAGCGCACGGGCTATGGCGATTCGCTGTGCCTCCCCTCCTGATACCTCAGAGGGATGTGCATCAAGGATCTCAGGCGGAAGCCCGACCTTTCCAGCCATCTCTTCAGTCATCGCATCCATCTTCCTCTTCCCGATCCGTGGGAAATTGATCAGCAGAGGCTCCACAAGCACCCGGCGCAGGGTGAAGTAAGGATTCATCGCACCTTTGGGGTCCTGGAAGATATACTGCACGGAACGGCGGAAGCGCCGGAAATCATTGCCTTTCAGCGAGGAAATGTCAGCTCCATGGTAGAAGACAGTCCCGGATGTCGGCTTCTCAAGGCCTCCGATGATGCTCCCAAGCGTGCTTTTCCCACAGCCTGACTCACCGACGATCCCTACAGACTCGCCCTCATCAATCTCCATGGATATGCCGCGCAGTGCCTCGAAGCCATTGTCACGGAAGACCTTTGAAAGATCTGAACAGGAAAGAACACTCATCTCACACACCTCACGTAATGGGTATCTGAAAGACGGGCATAGCCCACAGCTGAAGAGCAAGAGGCATTACAGCAGCTGCAGCGCGGCAGGAATGCGCATGCAAGACTCTTCCTGTCAGGAACTGAGAATGAGCGGCCAAGCTCCGGAAGATCGTGGTTCCTGTCCCTTGCGGCCACCGTTCCAAGCTCCACGAGAGACTGTGTGTATGGATGCACAGGAGATGAGAATATCTCAGAGCAAAGCCCTTCCTCTATGATGCGCCCTGCATACATGACATAAACCCTGTCTGCGATTGAGCGGACAAAGCCAAGGTCATGGCTTACTATCAGCATGGAAAGCCCGCCGCGTCCGGATAAAGAGGCATACAGAGCCTCTATCTGCCGCCTTATGTGGATATCAAGAGCGCTCGTTGGCTCATCTGCGACAAGAAGATCTATATCCCCCATAAGCGCTGATGCGATGTTTATGCGCTGCTTCATCCCACCAGAAAGCTGGAATGGGTAGAGCGACAGCACCCTTCTCGCATTCTCGATGCCAAGAGAGGAAAGAAGCATCGCGGCCCTGTCTATGGCAGCTTTCCTGCCAATGCCGGGATGGCTATGGATATAGGCATCGGTCATGACCTTTGAGACTGGCATGAGAGGATAAAGCGAATCGCTTGTGTTCTGCGGGACGAACCCGATACGGCCATATAGCCGCGCCTCACGTTCCCTCCAGCTATATGCAAGCACATCCTCACCATCGAACAGCACCGATCCGCCTGTGACTGAGACATCATCTGGAAGGATATCGAGGAGAGCTCCTATGCTCATCGTCTTCCCGCAGCCTGACTCCCCGACAAGGGCCACGGTCTCACCTCTGTCCACATGAAGAGTGAGCCCTGCAAGGATCGTATGACGTTCATCTTCCGCATAGAGCGAGCGGAAGGAGAGAAGCTCAGCCATGGCGTATCCTCCTCCGTCCTGCAAAGACCTCGCTTATCCCATCTCCAAGCAGATTGAAGCCAAGGACGATCATGAGAAGGAAAACCCCAGATGGTATCGCCTGATAAGGATATGTCAGCACATAGCTCCTCGCCTCGCTCAGCATCATGCCAAGGCTTGAGGACGGTGGCTGTATCCCAAGCCCAAGGAACGACAGGGATGACTCAAGCAGTATTGCGCTTCCTATCGATGACGTGAACTGCGTCACAAGGCGGGAGAGCATCGGAGGGATCAGATGGAAGACGACAACCCGCATCCACCCTGCACCGTAGCTTACGGCAGCCTTTACATAAAGCCTCTCCTTCGTCTCAAGCATCATCGTATATACAAGACGGGAGAAGACAGGAACCATGGCGAAAGCCACGGCCAGCGCTGAAGGAAGCATCCCCTTTCCCGCTATCGTGACAAGCACAAGCGCTATAAGTATCGTGGGGAACGCCATCAGCGCATCAACCACACGCTGGAGCACGCTGCCTATCCATTTCGGGGAAAGAGCGGAAATGACGCCGATCGCGATTCCTGCGAATGCCCCGGCAGATACTGAGAGAAGCGCACTGGAAAGAGCTGCGAGGCTGCCGCTCATTATCCGCGAGAGGATATCGCGGCCGAAATGATCAGTGCCCAGGAGATGCTCTGGAGACGGCCCCTGGAAACGGCTCTGTATATCCATCGCCTCTGGATCATACGGCGTGAATACAATCGATGTGAGAGCAAGCGCGGATGCGAGCACGACAAGGATAGCGCCCGCTATGAAGGAGAAGCTATGCTTCCTCATATCATCACTCCTCCGGCCTTCCTCATCGAAGGATTCGAGAGGAACAAGGCAAGATCTGTCAGCAGATTCATGATCACAACGAGAAACGACACGAATATCACAATGCCCTCAACCAAGGGGATATCCCTTATCTCGACAGCGGTAAGGAACAGGCGGCCAAGCCCGGGAAGCGCGAATATAGATTCGACGATAGCCGTTCCGCCGAGAAGCTTGGCAAGCTCGCTTCCCGCAAGCGTGAGAGGCCCAGGCAGAGCGTAACGGAGGGCATATGCCGCAGCAAGCCTCATCCTTGGTATCCCGCGGACCTTTCCCATCCTGTACCAGTCCTCATCCTTCACTTGAAGCATGCTGGCCCGCACAAGGCGCAGAAGAGGTCCTGTCTCGCCTATGGCAAGGACAATGACAGGAAGGATTATGGAGGAAAGATAGCCTGATATGCTGACATATGGCGGGATATAATCACCGACATTGACCACATGGAGCATGGATGAGAAAACTATGAGGAAAAGGAGGGATAGCCAGAATGAAGGTATGCTTGAGAATAGCTGGACGACACTCCTTGAGAATGTATCGATAAGCTTCCCCTTCCTAAGGGCGGCTGCAGATCCTAGCGCAACGGAGAACGAGAAAGAGAGGAGTACTGAGAAGAACGCAAGGGAGAAGGTGACACCTATGCGCTGCCTTATAAGCATTGATACGCTCTCGCCGAAATAACTTGAGACACCGAAATCAAAGGAGAGCAGGTTCCGGTAATAGAGCAGGATGCGCTCACCGAAACTCCTGTCAAGCCCCAGCTCTGCAGCAATCGAAGCGACAGATGACGATGAGCCTTCCGTGCCAGCCGCGACCATGGCGGCATTGCCTGGTATCAGCTCAAGAGCGGCAAAAGCCATGAAGCTCACTATTGCCATCACGGCAAGCGATGAAAGAAGCCTCTTCGCTATATACTTTCCCATCGCCATAAGTCTAGCATTTTTGCATAGAGCCTTCCTAGCTCGTGCTTTCACTATATTCAAGAAGGTCCATCCTGAATATGTTTATCGGGTAAGTCCTGAACCCTTGCAGTGAAGAATCGGTGACATATATCTGTATCGGATCCTGTATGTACAGGGCCGGGACATCCTCTGCCAGGATCTCCTCCATCCTATGCGCCATCACAGCGCGCCTTTCGCCGTCAAGCTCCATCGCATAGCCATCAAGGAGTCTGTCAAACTCATCATTTTCATAATTGAAGTAGTTCTCCGAGGCATCACTTCTGTAGCGTGAAAGCAGGGAATAAGCATCAAGGCGGCCTGTATGGCCGACAACCGTGAGATCATAATCCCTGCCGTTGTAGATATCGCTGAGCCAGGTTGCCCACTCCACGATCTGGATATCAACATCGATTCCGGCAGTCCTTAGCATATCTGCGATGACCTGCCCTGCATTCACATATTCCTGATAGTTCTTGGGAAGGAACATACTCAGATGAAGCTCCCCTTCCCCGTATCCTGCGTCAGAAAGGAGCTTCCTTGCCATGTCGGGGTCATAGGGATACTTTCCGTTCATATCGATGTACTCGCTGAGGACAACAGGAAAATGAGACCCGATAGGTTCTCCATATCCCCACCATACCGCTTCGATCAGCGCATTCTTGTCCACTGCATGGTTTATGGCCATGCGCACCCTTACATCGTCAAGCCCCTCGCTTCTGTTGTTCATCGCCATGAGCTGAAGTCCGTTCGTAGGGAGGGCATGGACAGTGAACCTGCCATCACCGTCGAAAAGACCCACAAGGTCGCCGGTTATCTGGATTATATCAAGCTGTCCGTTCTTCATCGCAGTGACAGCGCTTGTCATGTCGCTGATCACAACGAACTCAACGCGGTCAATGCCGCAACTGCCTGTATAATATGGATTTCTCTCAAGGATGACAGACTGCTGGGGAATCCAGCTTGAAAGCATGTATGGCCCGCTTCCCACAGGTTTTGTCCGAAGGCTGCCTGCATGGGTCGTGTCGACGACGGCTGCCCATGGATACGCGAACTGAGAGAGCGCCGTGACATCAGGCCTTGTGAAGATGAAGCGGACTGTTCGCTCATCAACAGTCTCCACAGATGAGATGAAGCTGTAGTCCTGGCTTCTTGCAGATGACGGGGATATAAGCCTTGAGAAAGATGCAGCGACAGCCTCTGCGTCACAGGCATCGCCATCTGAGAACATCGCTCCTTCCCTGAGCGTGAATGTCATGGAAAGCCCGTCATCAGCGATATCCCAGCTCTCTGCAAGGGATGGCACTATGCTGCCGCCCTCATCAACAGTCACCAGAGTCTCATATATGCTGCTTGTAACCTGGAATGTGCTTGCGCTTGCGCTCATCTGCGGATCAAGTCCATCAGGATCGACAGCTATAGCCATGCGCACCGAAGACCGAGAAGGCACAGCAGGCTGTGCCCCATCAGAGGAAGCACCCTTAGCGCATGATACAAGAGAAACAAGAAGCAGAAAGACGGCAAAAGCCGCTGCATATACTCTTTTCATGGTGAAAGGGTATAACAAAAACGCGATACCTGAAAAGCACACCCGGACTCAGCCAAAAATATAGTTAGCAATCGGTAACCAGTTGACCAAGAACGCTTATCTGCTATAGCATCCACTTAGTTAGCAATTGCTAACACATGAGGCTATGAAAAGATTCGCGATATATGGAAAAGGCGGGATAGGAAAATCCACGACAACGGCAAACCTATCTGCGGCTCTCTCGGACAAGGGTTTCAGGGTTATGCAGATAGGATGTGACCCAAAGGCTGATTCAACGCAGCTTCTCATGCACGGCGTGAAGATTCCATCTGTCCTCGAAAGGATAAAGGCAGGTGGCGCTGCTATGACGCTTGAAGATGTGGCATTCCGTGGATACGGGGATGTCATATGCGTGGAATCAGGCGGGCCGACACCAGGCATCGGATGTGCAGGCCGCGGGATCATAACGGCATTCAATACGCTGGAGGAGCTCGATGCCTACGGGACATTCAAGCCGGATATCGTCCTGTATGATGTCCTCGGCGATGTGGTATGCGGTGGATTCGCAATGCCGATCCGCGACGGGTATGCTGATGAGGTCATGATAGTGACATCAGGCGAGAAGATGGCCCTCTTTGCGGCAAGGAACATCATACTCGCGATAGATAACTTCGCGAAGCGTGGCTATGCAAGGCTTGCAGGGATAATCGAGAATGCCAGGAACATAGATGACGAGGATAGGATCGTCAGTGATTTCGCTGACGAGGCCGGCACTGACATCCTCTCAGTCATCCCAAGATCAGAGACTGTGCAGAGAGCAGAAGACATGAACATGACGGTGATAGAGGCCTTTCCAGACTCTCCTCAGGCAGAGTGCTACCGTGCGCTTGCCGAAACCGTGATAAGGAGGCTCTGATGAATACGCTTCACTACACGTCGCCGGCACATGGCGGCTGGGGTGTCGTCAGGACAGGGATGCTGGTCCCTGAAAGCCGCCAGCTGTTCGTCTGCCCGTTCGCATGCGGGCGGCATGGCGCAATCGGCGCTGCCGTGGAAGGACTTAAGGACAGGATCTCCTATCTGTTTGTCGATCAGAGCGATATCATAGATGGCTATGATGACCTGATAGTGGAGAAAGTGCCTGAATATCTCTCGCTCATCGCACCTGAGCGGCCCAAGGTGCTCTTCATATTCGGCAGCTGCCTCGATGACCTGATAGGAACAGACAGGGATGCAGTGATAGAGCGGCTCTCCAAGGAGCATGAGGACATAATATTCAGGTTCTGCACCATGAATCCCATATCGCTTGATTCAAAGTCACCGCCTCCCGTGACTATGCAGAGGAATATGTACTCCCTTCTGGAAGCTGATGGGGAAAAGGAAAGGACAGTGAACCTCATCGGGATCCTGGACAACATACAGCAGGAATCCGACCTCAGGGCATTCCTTGCATATGGAGGCTATAAAGCCAGCCATATATCAGAGATGAGGACATTCGAGGAGTTCAAGGCCATGGGAAGAAGCTCATTCAACCTTGTCGCAGCGCCTCAGGGACTGTATGCCGCAAAGGAGATGGAAGCACGGCTTGGCATCCCTTATGCCTTCCTTCCAGTCTCATATGAGCCTGAAGCCATAGAGGATACATATGAAAAGCTCTCTTCAATCCTTGGGATAGAGGGATATGACCACAAAAAGGCGAAGGCTGCTGCAGAGGACGAGATAGCCTGCACGCTCAATGCTGTCAGGAACTACCCGATAGCGATAGACCAGGCAGGGGTCATGCGTCCATATGCCGCAGCGAAAGCACTTGCAGGGCTTGGCTTCAATGTCCGGATGATACTATCCCATAAGGAACTTCCAAGTGAGGCAGCTGAAGCGCGCTGGATACGTGAGAACCATCCGGAGATAGCTGAAGTCGATCCTCTTGACCATACAAGGGCCATAGCAAGGGATATCCTCCCTGAGTGCATAGCCATCGGAACGGAGGGAGCATATATAACAGGTTCCATCCATCCTGTGGATATCACATGGGATGCGGGGCTATATGGATGGCATGGGCTCTCAGTCCTGATGAGAAGGATAAGGGAAGCATATGAGGGCATGGCATCCCTTGAGAACCTCATACGTTCATACAATCTGGTGGTGTAGCATGGCAAGGCTCAGCGTATATCTTCCACCATTCTCTCCAGATTATTCAGGCGTGGCCTCAGCTTTCTTCGATCTAGGGGCATTGTCTGTCCTGCACGACGCATCAGGATGCACAGGGACATATACAGGATATGACGAACCAAGATGGTATGGATCGCACTACCCTGCCTACTGTTCCGGGCTGAGGGAGATTGATGCGATAATGGGCAACGACCAGAAGCTTATCGACCGTGTCGTGGCAGCCGAGAATGATATAAAAGCAGATATCATCACGATAATAGGAAGCCCTGTGCCGATGGTTGTCGGATGCGATGCAAAAGGCATAGCCTCGGAGATTGAGGCCATCACCGGCGTTCCGTCATTTGGATTCGACACCACAGGCACCGCATACTATGACAAGGGGATAGCGATGGCGGCAAGGGCCCTTCTTGAACGCTTCTCAGCTCCCTGCCAAAATGAGAAAGGCTCAGTCAACATCCTCGGCCTTGACGCGATAGACTTTCCGCTGCAGGAGACACGGGATGGCATCATCAAGGCAGCAGAGACTGCCGGAGCCAAGGTGAACGCCACGTTCCCAGCCTCAACATCGGTTGAACAGCTCAGGATGATGGCGAGAGCTGAACTGGATATCGTTGTCTCAGCAAGCGGCATAGAGATGGCAGAGGCCCTGAAAAGGAAATATGGCATACCGTATATAATATGTCTTCCTTATGGTAATACTGGAGAGAAAAGATTCCGTACTAAGATTTATAATTTCATATCAGATATCAAGGATGATGATAACCAAGCTGAACAAGGCAGCATCCGCGCATTGGTGTTGGGCGAAGCTGTGTCGTCAATGGCGATACGGGATGAGCTACAGCAAGGATATGGGATAAAAAGCACCGCAGTTTCCGTATTCACGCAGTACAAGGCACTCGAGAAGATGGGATGTATGACGCTTCCGGACGAGATGACAATCAGGGATGTGCTGAACGGAGGCTGGGACATCATAATAGCAGATCCTCTCTTCAGGAAGCTCCTTGACAGCAGCGATTCCTGCTTCATTGACAACCCAACATACAGCATATCAAGCAAGCTATACCTCGACAAATCAATCGATCTTACAGGCAAACGGCTGAATGAAGCCTTCGGGAAAGAGATCAACAGCATCATGAACAGGAGGAGTTGAATGAAAAGACTCACGAATATATCAATGTTATTCATCATGCTTATCGCAGTCCTGCTCTCCCCTCTTGCAGCATCAGGCAGCAAGGAGGCAGAAGGGATGAGGATGGTTGTTGACCACAACGGGAATGAGGTGCAGATACCGGAGAAGATCGACAGGATAATAATCTCAGGAATCCTTCCTCTGCCATCTGTATACTGCCTCTTTGAAGGCGATGCCTCAAAGCTTGTGGGCATGCACCCTTCATCAATGGCAGCCGCACGCAATTCCATACTGCCGTACATCATGCCCGACATACTCGATGTCAGCACTGATTTTGCGACAGGGGACGGAATAAGCATTGAGGAGGTCATAAGCCTAGATCCGGATGTTGTCTTCTACAATGCCACGGACACAGCGGAGGGCGAGATGTACAGAGCTGCGGGAATACCGGCAGTCGGCTTCAGCACGACAAACTGGGGATGGAATTCAATCGAGACATTCAATGGCTGGGTGGAGCTTCTGGGTGAAGTGCTGCAGCAGGAGGACAAGGTTGCAGGAATCGTCGAATATGGAAGAGAGGTCGAATCATTCATAAAGGACCGCATAGCTGTAGCAGGGGATATTGAAAAGCCAAGATGCCTCGTGCTGTTCCGCTATGCAAATGGCGTGATAAACACAAGCGGAAGCACTCACTTCGGCGAGTACTGGATAACTACGGCAGGCGGGGAGAACGTCGCATCATCGCTTCAGGGGACTGCGCAGATAAACATGGAACAGATCTACCAGTGGAATCCTGACAAGATATTCATCACGAACTTCACAAGCGTCATGCCTGAGGATCTCTACGGGAATACGATAAGCGGTCATGACTGGAGCCAGGTCAAGGCGGTTCAGGATGGAGAGGTATATAAGTATCCTCTGGGGATGTACAGATGGTACCCGCCAGCATCGGATACGCCTCTCGTGCTGATGTGGATGGCAAAGCAGATACATCCGGAGCTTTTTGAGGATATAGACATGGATCAGGAGATAAGGGATTACTACCAGAGATTCTACGGGATCGAAGTTACAGACGAAATGCTTGAGGCGATATACAACCCGTCAAGGGATGCTGCGTACTGATATGAGAAAGGAAAGAACGGTGATATTCGCCGCATTCATCCTTCCGATAGTCTCAGCCCTGATATGCCTCGGCTTCGGGAGGTACTCTATATCAATACCTGACACGATAGCCACGCTCCTCTCCCCAATAACGGGGAGAGAAGTTAGAGGGACGGACTACACCGTGATATTCAACGTGCGGCTACCACGCATCATCCTTGCCCTTGCGGCAGGGATGGGGCTCTCTCTTGCCGGCACAGCATTCCAGGCACTGTTCTCGAATCCACTTGCGACACCTGATACGCTCGGCGTCGCATCTGGCGCATCATTCGGAGCCGTGCTTGCGCTCCTGTTCGGCTCATCGCTTATCGGCATACAGATTTCAGCGCTGGTATTCGGTATGTCAGCGCTTTTCCTCACATATGCGGTAAGCAGGATAAAAGGACAGAGCAGCATAGTCATGATAGTCCTTGGCGGCATAGTGATCTCATCGCTTTTCGAAGCGCTCGTATCATTCATCAAATACATAGCAGACCCACAGGATGAGCTTCCTGCCATCTCATACTGGCTGATGGGAAGCATGTCCTCAGCTACATACGGCAGCCTCGCGCTTGGCCTTCCGTTCATAATCATAGGATCACTGACGATCGTGCTCCTGAGATGGAGGCTTAACATTGTAAGCCTTGGGGATGACGAGGCGAAGAGCCTCGGAGGACGGATCCTCATCATCCGGCTCCTTATCATGACAGCCTCCACGATGATCACAGCTTCATGTGTATCGATGTGCGGCCAGGTCGGCTGGGTCGGGCTTCTTGTTCCTCATATCGCCAGATTCCTCGTCGGCAATGACAACAGGAAGGTAGTTCTTGCTTCAATCGGGTTCGGTGCATCTTTCATGGTCATCGTAGATACAGTCGCGAGAAGCCTGATCGCATCGGAGCTGCCGCTTTCAGTGCTGACGGCAATCGCAGGGGCTCCTTTCTTCATAATACTGCTGAGAAGGATGGGAGGAATAAGATGAGGCTTGAGGTTACGGGAGGCTCTTTCAGCTACGGCAGGAACGAGATACTCAAGGACGTATCGTTCTCAATAGAAAGCGGCGAAGTCCTCGCCGTGCTTGGACAGAACGGCATAGGGAAGACCACTCTTCTCAGATGCGTCATGGGAATGCTCAGATGGAGCAGTGGCATGACGCTGATAGACGGCAGGGATCTTCATCTTTGCAGCGACAAGGAGATCTGGAAGAGAATCGCATATGTCCCGCAGGCAAAGAACAGCATATCAAGCTGTACAGCCTCGGAGATGGTCCTTCTCGGAAGATCCGCGCATCTTGGGCTGTTCCAGCAGCCGGGCAGGAAAGACAGGGAAATAGCAGAGAAGGCACTTGCCTTTGTCGGGATGGAGAAGGTCGCGGGGAAAAGCTGCACGAAGATAAGCGGAGGTGAGCTTCAGATGGTCCTTATCGCAAGAGCTCTGGCCTCTGAACCGGAGCTTCTGATACTCGATGAACCTGAATCAAACCTCGATTTCCGCAATCAGCTTCTCGTCCTGGAGACCATATCCAGGCTTGCAGATGAAAACGGAATAGCTGCAATAGTGAATACACACTATCCTGTCCATGCGCTGAAGATATCTGACAGGACACTCATACTCAACGATGATCTTTCCAGCATATTCGGAGACACAGATGAGCTGATCTCGGAAGACAATCTCAGCAACGCATTCCATGTCGATGTCAGGATCGGCGAAAACAGCTATGAAGGGCATTCCTACAAAAGCGTCATACCTATACGCATACGATGATGCGCAAAAGGCATGTATGGATGATGTCCTTATATGATCATTTCCGTACATTTCATGGCATATAATATGAAGTGGTGGACATCATATCCACCACTTCTCATCATATTCTCCACTCGCTGCTCTCTTTCTGCAAGGCTACCATATGGGAAAAGATCCCGCCGCTCTCCATAAGATCGGAAGGTGATCCTTCCTCTGCGACACGTCCGCCGGAAAGGACAATGATCCTGTCAGCATTCTCGACGGTACGCATCCTGTGTGCTATCACAAGGACAGTCTTGTTCCTGATAAGCTTCGAAAGAGCTTTCTGTATCTCTGTCTCGTTCTCAGCGTCCAGCGATGCTGTGGCCTCATCGAGAAGTATTATAGGAGAGTCCTTAAGGAACGCACGCGCTATCGAGATCCGCTGCCTCTCACCTCCGGACAGCTCACATCCGTTCTCTCCGATCATGGTATTCCATCCATCCTCAAGCTTCTCCACGAATGGAAGACACTGCGCCATCTTCCCGGCTTCGATCACCTCGTCATCGCTCGCATCCCTCCTGCCTATCCTTATGTTCTCCATTATGGTGTTATCGAAGAGGGTCACATCCTGGAAGACAATCGAGTAAAGGGAAAGAAGGGATTCAGGATCAGTCCTGGCAACATCCATCCCTCCGACAGTTATATGACCGGACTGAGGATCCCAGAAGCGTGCAGCAAGCCTTGAGACTGTCGTCTTCCCGCCCCCAGATGGACCGACAAGCGCGGTAACCTCTCCCTGTCTTGCCGTAAACGTCACACCGGAAAGAACCTCCTCACCGCCTCCATAGCTGAAATGGACATCGCTGAACTGGATATCATAGCCATTGTTGGAAAGCTCCCTGCTGCCTTCCTGCAGAGGATGGAAAAGTATCTCATCCATCCTTTCGACATTAGTCCTGAGAGAGATCACGGCAGCAAGATTCTGCAAGGCTCCCTGAAGAGGATCATAGATCCTGGATGCGATGAGAAGGTACATGAAGAGCGTCAGCGCATCTATGCTCCCGGCAGCAAGAAGGAGAGCTCCCGCAAGGGCCGCAGTGCCTATCCCGATCTTAAGGATGAAAGAGGCTGAGACTACGAACACCGCCGTGCCTACCTCAGAGATGATCGCCCGGCGCTCCACTTCATCGATCTTCCTGAAAAGCCCTTTGATGTACGTATGCTCTGCATTGCAGCTCTTGAGGTCCCTGATTGTCTCGATGCACTCCTGTATGCCATCAGCGGCTGCCATCTTCGCATCCATTGACCGTCTGGAGAGGCGGTGCTGGACATTTCTGGAAAGCAATACTATGAGTATAGCCACAGGGAGCGGCCAGAGGACAGCAAGCCCCATCCTCCAATCAGGCAGAAGGACAAAGACCGCAGCTATCGTCGTTGATATTATCGATCCAACCAGCTCAGGAACCCAATGTGAAAGACCTGTCTCAAGCGTCGCGGCATCAGACATTATCGTGCTTGTGATATCCGCAAGATCCTTTTTGCCGAAATATGAGAGCGGGATCTTCCTCAGCTTCTCCGCGATGCTCACCCTCCTGACTCCGCTTTCGACATAGGTCGAGAAGTATGTGGATCTGTACACCCATCGATAGGATAGCATGATGAGAAGAACCGACATGACGCATGCAGTGGCATATCCTGCACCATGCCCTGAAAGTGTTCCGCCAAGCAGATCCGAGGCAAGGAAATAAAGTACGCTTACAGGAACGAACAATGTCAGGTTGTGCAGTGAACAGGCGGCAAAAGCCCTGATCATATCCCTTGCGCCTTTTTCTGACAGAGCAAATGCCCTTTCAAGCCTTTCAATCATCACATCGCCTCCTTTCCGACCTTCCAGTCAACGGAACTCCTATAGTCGTTCCACATACGGCTGAACAAGCTATCGCCATCGACAAGCTCAGAGAAGCTTCCCTCTTCTGCAACGCATCCGTCAGAGAGGACGAATATCCTGTCCGCATCAGCTATCGAGGAAAGCCTGTGCGCGATCATTATGACAGTGCGTCCGGAAAGCATTGAGGAGAATGCCTTCTGAACCTTCACCTCATTGTCTGGATCTGCGAACGCGGTGGCTTCATCAAGTATGATCACAGGAGAGTCCTTGAGGATCGTGCGCGCAATAGCTATACGCTGGGCCTCACCGCCGGAAAGATAGATCCCTCCTGTGCCGAGTACTGTATCAAGCCCGGAAGGAAGCTTCCCGATTATATCCATGCACTCAGCCTTCCTCAGAGCCTCCATCACCTCATCATCATCCGCATCAGGCCGTGCAAGCCTGACGTTCTCCCTTATTGTCCCCTTTATCAGGTGGCTGTCCTGGAACACGAAGGACACATACCGCATAAGCTTTTCCTTTGGGATGTCCCTGATATCAAGGCCACCTATCCTGATGCACCCTTCCTGCGGGTCGAAGAATCTTGCGATCAGCGATGCAAGAGTTGTCTTGCCACTGCCCGAAGGGCCAACGAAGGCGACAAGGGAGCCGCTTCCTATCTCAATCGAGACATCATGGACAGCATCCTTCATGCCGTCATAGCTGAAGGTGACATGCTCAAGCCTTATTGAGCTGTCCGAAGGAGAAAGATCATTCCTGGCATCGCACTGCGGTTTCTCGCCAAGTATCTCATCAACCCTCATCAACGCGTCATGGACAATCATAGCCTCTTCGCTCTTGAACATTATCTTCGTCAGCGTTATCGATATGACAGGTGTGACAATGACGTAGAAAAGCACGTTGAGTATCATCTCAGGCGTGATTCCTCCAGATGCAAGAAGGAAAGCTCCTGCCGTTATGAATGCGAAAGAGCTGTTTATCGCGCCTGTATATACAATCATCGGCCTCATCAGCTCCTTCGTGTACGCGATGACCCATTTCTCATAGCGGTCTATTGCTCCCTTGAAAAGCCTGAATGAATAAATCGTCTGCCCGAATGTCTTCACGACAGGAATGCCCCTGACATACTCAACCGCCTGATTGGACATATCCATAAGAGCATCCTGATACTGATTCATCCTCTCCTGCATCCTCTGTCCTGTCATCCTGATCATGATCAGGAAGCCAAGGGCAACAGGAAGAAGCGAGAGGAGGCCAAGCCTCCAGTCAAACCAGAAAAGCATCACGATGAGCGCTATCGGAGTGGCTATCGCACCTGCCCTGTCAGGAAGCTGATGGGCAAGATATGTCTCGGTGGCAGCGCTTGAATCATTCACTATCTTTCTCAGCTTGCCGCTTCCGAACCTGTCAATCGACCCCATCGGGAGAGTCACGATATGGGAAAGCATCTCCTTCCTCATATTCGCAGCTATCCTGAAAGCCGCGATATGCGAGCACATGAGCGCAGCTATATAGACAACCATCGAGAGAACCGCCAAGGCAACAGCATACACCCCGGACTCGACTATTGTCCCATAATCCCCCTCAAGGACAGAACGGATTATCAGCCAGATGCAGATAAACGGCAGAAGCGCAAGCACTGCAGAAACTGATGACAATATCCAGGAAAGATATGTCAGTGCCTTGTATCTGCCTGCATATCGCAACAGGCGATCAAGATCTTGATTCTTGTTCATTGCATCCTCCTAAGTTAGCAATAGCTAACCCAATTGCCAAAAAAAATATAACCTCTAAAGCCTCATTCCAAAAAGACGCTCCCAGCCAGCTTTATAGAAAGCCTGGAGATCCCGGATATAGCTGAAAGCCTCATCTCTGGGGACAGAGTGCCTGACAATCTCGAAGAATGAGGTGAAGTAACCAGATGTGATCATATGCTCAAGAAGTGGATCAACGTCTGGGACAGACATGCCATTATCCCGCATTGCAGCAATGAATTCCTCTGTGGACTCCTCCTCTATCTTCATCATCTCATCAACCATATTGCTGTAGCGTGTTCCTTCTGAGCACATGAGAATGAGCCTGAATTCATCGAGATGATCGTAGATATAGCCTACGCACCACTCCACACAGCGCGCTGTTATAGTCCCCATTCCCGATACCTGTTCTTCATAAGGAAGAGCAGCGAACTCTTCATGGGCTTTCCTGTAGGCTCCCATGACAGCATCATAGGCATCTTTCACAAGTGAATCGAAGATCTCCTCCTTAGAGGCAAAGTATCCATACAGAGCCCCTGTAGTCACGCCAGAAAGCCCGGCTATCCTTCTCATAGAGGTGCCTATGAAGCCTCTCTCAAGGAATTCCCTCTTGGCAGTCTCAAGTATGATCCTCTCCGTCTCACTCATATAACAGCGTTATATAACAATGTTATATCACTGTCAATGCCATTACTATCACTTCTCTTTCATAGTATGAAATCTGTCAAAAATACCTGAGGCAAGAGAGAATGCGATATACAAGGCAAAGGACCTCCCCCTCAACGCTATCTTCAGCGCGCCCGGGTTCGTTATCTTCGTCGCCGGCCCGGTTATCATGAACGCCGCGGCAGACCCGAGGCTCATGCCATCCGAGAGCCATGCCTGCAGTAGCGGTATCGTCCCTCCCCCGCACGCGTACAGCGGAACACCCACCGGCAGCACCCCAAAGCCCTCGTCCACTCCGAAGAGCCTGCCCATCAGATCTGGAGGGACATACCTCTGGAAGAGCGCCGAGAGGAGTATGCCCATGATGAAGGAATGGCAAACATGAGGAACATCGGGGAAAACATGGCCTAGCTGCTCAGAAGGATCAGGTAAGGCTTCACGCACGATGGCATCCTCTCCTAGAGCTTCTTGTCCTCCTTCGGGAGCGCAAGATTCAGCGTTATGGCGACGATTGTCGCAACTACGACAGGAGATTTCGCGAATACAAGCGTGACCCAGTCAGGGAACTGCTCAAGCGCCCCTGACACCTGTGAGATCCCAACGCCCAAAGCTGCCGAAAGCCCCACTATGCTTGTCGTCCTGTACCCCATATTC
>CASFMA010000004.1 GCA_949295675.1 uncultured Spirochaetales bacterium
GCAAGGAATACGACAAGGACAGGAAGGATAGCCATCACGCTTGTCGCCATGATGAGGCCATATTCAGCTGAGTACTGCCCTATGAACATCCTTATTCCAAGCTGGATTGTCTTGGTCCTCTCGCTGTTGAAGTAGATCATCGGTCCCATATAGTCATTCCATACGGTTACAAAGCTCATGATCGTGAGAGTGGCCATAGCTGGCTTCGTAAGCGGAAGGACAATACGTGCGAATGTCCCATACTCAGAAAGCCCGTCTATCCTGGCAGCCTCCAGAAGCTCATTAGGTATCGAAATATAGAACTGCCTGAGCAGGAATACTCCGAATGCCGTAAAGCTCTGCAGGAGGATGATGGAAAGATGCGTGTCGATAAGGTGCATCTTCTGCATCATTATGTACTGCGGAAGCATGTAAACCTGCCATGGTATCGCGATTGTCGCGATATATGCCAGGAACAGCCCGTTGCGTCCAGGGAACTTGCATTTCGAGAATCCATACGCTGCAAACGATGAAGTCAGAAGCTGTATGATTGTGATGATTATCGAAAGCTTGAACGAGTTGAACGTGAACAGGGCAAGAGGTATCTTCTGCCAGATGGTCACATAGTTTTCCCAATGGAATGTCTCAGGTATCCATCTTATAGGGAACGTGAAGACCTCCGTGGAAAGCTTGAATGATGCCGAGACCATCCAGAGAAGAGGCAGGAGCGTTATGACTGTCAGTGCGATAAGCATAACGTAAATCAGTACGGTCTTGATTGGACTTCTTTTTTCAATCATCATGCTGCTACCCCTCCATCAAAGATAATCGGTGAATTTCTTCTCACCGCGGAACTGCACGACTGTAACGGCAAGGACAATGACAAAGAGGATGACCGATGCCGCGGCAGAGCTTCCATAGTTCCAGTACTTGAACGTCTGGTCATAGATGTAGTTGGCAAGAAGCGTCGTACTGATTCCAGGGCCTCCCTCTGTGAGAGCGAAGATAAGATCGAAGCTCTTGAAGCTGTTTATCGTAAGCATTATGAATACGAAGAACGTGCTTGGAGTAAGCATAGGAAGCGTTATCTTGAAGAAACGCTGAGGTCCTGTAGCCCCGTCAAGAGTGGCAGCCTCATAAAGCTGTGCCGGTATATCCTGCAGGCCGGCAAGATATATGAGCATGTAGTATCCCATGAACTTCCAGATCGATACTATGATGACGCCCCAGATAGCCCAGTCCGTAGATGCGAACCATCCCGGAGGATTGCTTATCCCGATAGTCCTCAGGAACTGGTTGATAGGTCCATAGTTCTGCTCAAACAGCTGCTTCCATACAGCTCCGATAGCTATCATTGATGCGACGTATGGGAAGAATATAGCTGCCCTGAACGCATCGCGGCCCCTGATTTTCTTATTGAGCGCACACGCAAGCCCGAGAGAGGCAAGAAGCGTGAGTACCACAGCGAAGACAACATACAGGAGGGTCTTCCAGAACGCAGATGAGAACCTGTAGTCCGAGAATATGTTCCTGAAGTTATCCAACCCCACGAACTGCATGGCCGTGAACCCATCCCATTTCATCACCGACAGGATAAGGGTAAACACTACAGGGATGAGGATGAATATTGCGAAGCCAAGGAAGTTCGGAAGTATGAAAGTATAGCCGATGAGAGCGTTCTTCCTACGCAGGGAAGATTCCTTTCTCTCAGCAAGCGACTTCTCTTTTGCCATATTTCTACTCCTTTCTCTTTATTCAAAAAGGGGAAAAAAGGGCTGCCGGGAAGCAGCCCTTTCCTTCATTGCCAGGATAAGGCTCAGTTGCCCATTATCCTTGCATAGTTTGCATTCATGTTTGCAATGCCTTCATCAACGCTCTCTTCTCCGAGAAGGATGAGCTGGTGCTCAGCAAGGAGCATCTGGTCAATCTCGGTGACACGGTCCATAGCAGGGCGGTCAGGTGAGATATTGACAGCGTAAAGACCTTCCATGACACCCTCTGGCATGCCTTCGACAGAAGCGAATGTCTCAAGATAGCCCTCACCTGAGAGTGATGGGATCTGAGCATTCTCAGCCATGATCTGAGCGCCGTTCGGTCCACACATGAATGATACGAACTTCCATGCTGCGTCCTTGTTGCTGCTTGCATTGTTGATGCAGATAGGAGTTGTCGCGCCTACTGTATATCCTGCAGGAACATCTGCTGCATGCGGGACAACAGCGACACCCCAGTTGACATCGCTCTCACCAGAGAGGTTGCGGGCGACCATCGTATTGATGAGCCAGCTTCCCATCGGGAGCATAGCGACCTGTCCCTGTGCGAAGATATCCGTATATGAAAGGCCAGAAGCCTGGATCTGGGCAAATGACATACATGTGCCAGCTTCCTGCATCCTCAGGACCATCTCATAGTATGGCTTGAAGAATGAGTACTCACCATCCATGATGGTATGCTTTCCATCCTGTACGCCCCAGTTCTGCACACATGCGTTCCAGCTGTGGAAATATGCGCCATACTTCTTTGTAGCGCCCTCTCCGATAGTGACCTGAGCGGCGAGATCCTCGAACTCGTCCCATGTCATATCATTGCTTGGGTATGCAACGCCGGCCTCATCGAAGATGTCCTTGTTGTAGAAGAGAACATACTGGTCAGTCCTGACAGGCATTCCATATGTGTTGCCATCGAAGATGAAGTTCGCATCGGTGCCGTTGTATGCGATCATGTCGATTCCATCAGCCTCGATATAAGGAGTGAGGTTTGTAAGCTGTCCCCTGTCATAGAATGTCTTTGTCTTGTCAGCTTCCTTGACAAGGAAGAGGTCAACATCAGATCCACCGTTCAGCTGGGTGTTGAGCTTCGTGACATAGTCTGCGGCTGGTGTATCCTGGATCTCGATCTTGATATCAGGATTTGCGGCCTCGAATGCCTCGATAATCCTGGCAAGATATGGATTCTGAGCATAATCCCATACAGCAAATGTAAGTGTAGTAGTTCCGTCGCTGGATGCGCTCTCCTTGGAGCCGCCAGCAAATACGCTTGTGATTGCGATCATCGCAATAAGGAGCAATGCAACTGCTTTTTTCATCTATAGTCTCCTTTTCTATCCCCCTGAGGGATAATCCAAAGATTATTACATCATCGTATCTGCAGGAACAAAATGCTAAATAAAGCCAATAATTGGCAAAATTTTCATCTATTCAAGCTGAATATTGCAAAATATTTATCCACACCGGCATTTTTCCTGTAAAATAATGCCATGAAGGCAAGGAAGCATGGGAAGCTGAAGACAAAGATAATAATGTCAGTCATGGCTTGTTTCATAGCAGTCTCCTTCCCTTCGATAATCATCCTGTTCTCCCACATGAACAATCTTGTCTTCCAGGAAGCCGGGAAAGTCGTGCGCACGCAGATGGAGAACGAGACAGCGAGGATAAACGAGGAACTCTATTCTCTCATCGACGCAGTGGCATGGATGTGCAGCGAGGAATCGATAGGCAGGGCGATGTCATACAGCTCCATTGATGATAAAGGAGCCGCGATGGCGATCATAGGCGTGCAGCATGACATAGATACATACATGTCGGGCTCCCCTGCCTGGGACCATCTGAACAAGATAGTGGTATTCAATCCAGCAACCGGGCTCTCGTTTGAGTGCGTGAACTGGCGCAGCGGCAGCATAAACGATGCAGATCTCATAATCTCCTCGGAAGATTTCTCCTCGCTGTCGTTCCCTGCAGGATCAACGGTGCAGCTCATGATTGCAGAGACGATCAACGTTCCGAAGGAACCTGCGGTAGCTGCTTACGGCAAGATACGTGGTTCTGACGCGTATGTGTATGCTGAGGTCTCGATGGACATATTCAATGGGATCATGACCTCTTCATTCAGCAACGCATACCTGGCATCAGATTCGTTCCTCTATCCGGAAGAGATGCCTGAGGAACTCTTCGACAGCGGCTCATGGGAAGCAACCGAGTATCCTTTGGCAATCCCCGGATACAGCATAGTGCACTTCATAAACAGGTCACCGGTCGGAATAGCATCGGTTTACGGCCTGGCTGTCTTCATAACCATACTTATAGCCTCTGCCCTGCTTTTCATGTTCCTTTCAGTGCTTCTGTCGCAGTATCTCACAAAAGCATCAAGAAAGCTCGTCAGGCATATAAGATACCTCATGGAGACAAATGACTTCGGATACACGGACAGCTCGATAGAGGAAGGAGATGATGAAGTCGCGAGCATAGGACGCACGCTCAATGCGATGAGCATATCGATATCAGACCTGCTGAAACGCAATGAAGCGCTGTACGAGGACAAGAAGAAGATGGAGATAAGCATGCTGCAGATGCAGGTGAATCCTCATTTCCTGTACAACACCCTCGAATCCATGTACTACCTGGCAGACATACAGAAGAATGACGGGATAGCAAGGATGAGCCGAGGGCTCTCAACGCTTCTTAGGAACATGGCGAAGGGAAGCAGCGACAAGATAACGCTCAGGGAGGAGCTATCTTTGCTGCATGACTATGATGATATCCAGCAAGTGCGGTATATGGGGATGTATGAGATGGCTTATGAGGTACCAGAGGATCTTATGGATCTGCTTATACAGAAATTCACACTCCAGCCTCTCGTCGAGAACGCCATATTCCATGGGATAGAGCCCTCAGGACGATGCGGTACCATAACGGTAAAGGCATGCCTTGCCAATGACGGCAGGGATCTATCGATATCTGTAATCGATGATGGAGTTGGAATCACGGATGATGAAATAGCGCACATATACGATGAGCGCAAGCACTCAAAGACAGACATGACCGGAGTCGGGCTTAGGAATATCGACGAGAGGATAAGACTTGTATATGGCGAGGGATATGGCCTCTCCTTCAGATCTGAGAAAGGGAGGTTCACTGAAGTCATGATCATGATAAAGGCGGAGCGTGATGGGATATAAGGTAATAGTGGCCGATGATGAGCCTATCATACTGTCCGGGATACGTCATCTGATAGACTGGGATGATGTTGATGCCGAGATATCAGGATGTGCGGCAAATGGCGCCGAAGCGTATAGCATGATACAGAGCATCCGTCCTGACATCGTCATAACAGATATAAAGATGCCTGTGATGGATGGGCTGGCGCTTGCCGGCAGATGCAGCGAGGAGTTCCCTGAGATAGTATTCATAATACTGACAAGCCTTGCGGAGTTCAGCCTCGCAAAGGAAGCAATAGGCTATGGGATCACGGACTACCTTCTGAAGACAGAGCTTGATGCGAAGAGCCTTAGGGCCGCTATGATAAGGGCTGAGGAGGAAAGCCGGAGGCGCAGGGAGAACTATGACGGCAGGAAGGAGACATCCGGACAGGACACAATCGCCCCTGCGATCTCAAGCCTCCTGATCATGCGCGATATAACAAACAGCACCCAGCTTCTGCTGGATGAAGAAGGGGTGCTTGATAACTATGCGATAATCGCATTTGCTTACGTCTTTCCCGCACCAAGCCTCGAAAAACAGTGGACTTCCGACGACTATAAGAAGCTGCAGGGATGGGAAAAGGACATCATAGAGAAGATCCTTTCCTCATCTTTCCAGGGATTCTGGCCGATAATGCCGACAGCAGGCAAGGCCGGAAGCCTTATATACTTCATCCCTGGCCTCTCCCCTGCCACATGGCAGGCAATGGCCTCAAGGATCGAGAACAAGGTGATATCAGCATCATCGATGGTCACCGGGCTTTCGCCGACATTGCTCCGGACACCTGTCATGAATGGCAGGGATAGCCTGAAGGAGGCCCGTGACTCAATAGAAATGGCACTTAGGGCATACTATCTTGATAAGGATATCGAGAAGATAGTCCCGTCACCGCTGGATATAGATGCCGTGTTCCCTAAGGTCGAGAACGCGATATCATCGAAGGATCCTGTCAGCTGCAGGGCCTGTTTTACCGTGATGCGCAGCGCTCTGGAGACAAAGGACCACAGCCTCAGCCAGTTCGCATTCCTGGCAAACGCGCTTTACTCAGCCATATCAAGCGGACTGTCAGCGATCGGGCTCCAGGAAGAGATATCTGTGCTTGACGCATACGGGACTGTGGATTTCATATCGAAGAGAAGCGAGGCGCTTGCATTCATAGATGATGTGGAGGACAGCCTCATAGCGATCCTTGAAAGCAAAGGCGGGGCAGGAAGCGATGTCGCAGACAAAGCCAGGGAGTATGTGATGGCCCATGTAACTGAGAGGATCACGCTCTCTGATGTTGCGTCCTATGCCTGCGTATCCCCCGGATACATGTCCAAGAGCTTCAAGAGGATAATGGGAACAAGCCTTGTTGACTATATAAACTCGATGAAGATAGAGAGGGCAAAGGACATGATGGAAAAAGATCCATCGCTGCGTATCGCAGATATAGCCTTGGCTCTGGGATTCCACAACATCTACTACTTCTCAAAGGTCTTCAGGAAGGTTGAAGGGGTGCCTCCGACTGAGTACCTGAGGAAAAAGGAATGACGCTGGGGTTCATGATCATCTTCGGAAAGAATGAACGCACCAACTAGTTTGATGGAGCAGAGAAAGCTATGCGGCTGAAGTGCAGGGGGGGGGCATATGATGAAGCCCAGGCTTATCATGACGGGAAATGGATCATGTCCCCTATTTCATGAAGCTGCTTGCAATCAAAAGGAAGCCCAACAGACAACAGGGATGATAATATAATGAAGCTATGGATATCGTTATCTATCTTATCATGACTTTCGCCATTCCATGGGCAGCATGGATAATAATGGATCTGAAAGGTCTTTACGGGACCACTGCCTATATGCTCATAACAGCAATCCTCATGTGGATGCCAGCCGTTTCAG
>CASFMA010000005.1 GCA_949295675.1 uncultured Spirochaetales bacterium
ATATTGCATATATTAAACATTTCAAGGCGCAAAAATACGAGGTGTACCCAAAGCAAATTATTAGGACCCTACTATTAATTTATTACTATGTAGAAAAATAATCAGATTGAATCGAAGCAGAATTTGTTTGTAATCTCCAAAAATCCTCCGATTTCTATTTTTGATACATTAAGGCTACCCCCCCCCAGTATGTTTTTGTCAAGTGTTTTTTATATTTTTATTGGAAATTTTCAGCTTTGGACACAACAAATCAATTTACTGTATTTCAATGAATTATTGCCATAACACTTAATTTGCATGTGTTTCTGTAACCTTTTGGGGCATTATGTGTTATGGCGTTGATGAATATCTCTATCTGGCTTATGCAGGATACGATTATAGGACACCTGTCCCGAACTGTGTATGGACAAAGGCAATGCTTTGCCCTAGATTAGCATCATGCAGCAAAATACCGGAACTCTCCGCTTTGACAACAGGTATCTTTTCAATCTGATAGGACCGCTTCTTATCGAGACACTGCTTTCAGTGACAATTGGAATGATGGACACGATCATGGTTGCCAATGTCGGTGAGTACGCTGTATCGGGCGTATCGCTGGTCGATGCTGTCTCGAACCTCTTCATATTCCTTCTCTCAGCATTCGCAACAGGGGGTGCGGTCGTTGCATCGCAGTACCTTGGCAAGAAGGACGAGAAGAGCTCATGCTTCGCGGCAAAGCAGCTTATATACCTTGCCTTTGCTTTCTCCGCGATTGTATCCGTCATCCTATTCATATTCAGGAAAGCCGCTCTTGCGCTTATCTATGGATCTATTGAAGCCGATGTGATGAACGCGGCAGTGGATTACTTCACGCCTATCCTCATATCATATCCGTTCCTTGCGCTCCTCAACAGTGCGAATGCGCTTTTCAGGGCGATGGGGAAAAGCCGGATAACAATGGTCGTGAGCATCATAATGAATGCCATAAACATATCGGGAAACGCATTCTTCATCTATGTCCTCGATATGGGCACATTCGGAGCAGGGCTCGCATCCTTGCTCTCCAGGATAGTCGCATGTGTCTTCATGCTGTACAAGATAACCAGGGTCAAGGAGACGATACACGTTGAGCATATCCTGAAGCCTGAGATATCATTCCCGATGCTTGGCAGGATAATGAAGATAGCCCTGCCTTCTGGCATAGAGAACTGCATATTCCATATCGGGAAGATCCTCGTAAGCTCAACCGTTGCATCGTTCGGGACAGCATCGATCGCGGCCAATGCGGTCTTCAACGCGCTGGGTACATTCGCGAACATACCGGGAACAGCTGTCGGCATGGCGGCTGTCGCTGTCATAGGACAGTGCTGCGGAGCGCGTGAGTACAAGGCTGCATCGCATTATGGGTGGAAGCTGCTGGCACTGACATACATAATGATGGGAATGACTAGCGCAGTGATGTTCATCCTTACGCCTGAGCTTGCGCTTCTCTACAATCTCTCAGACGCAGCTTATTCGCTTGCTGTCGAATCGGTGAGGCTCAACATGGTCCAGACACTGCTGTTCTGGCCACTCGCGTTCACGGTTCCGAATTTCCTCAGGGCCGCAGGAGACGCGAAATTCACTATGTATGTGTCGATGGCGTCTATGTGGGTATTCCGCGTGCTTCTGTCAAGGATACTCGGAGTGAACCTCGGCATGGGCTTCATCGGCGTATGCTGGGGAATGTTCATTGACTGGTACTGCAGAGGAATCTTCTTCACTGTAAGATTCCTCCGCGGGAAATGGAAATCCAAGACTGTCGTATGACAGCCTGTCACACAAGATTCTCAGTAGCCTTCCAGAGCCTTTCGAGGTTATAGAAGCTTCTCAGCTCATCGCTCATGAGATGTATCACGATATCACCGCAGTCAATCAGCTCCCAGCCATCATTGCCAGGAGTCTTATGCCTGTTGTTCACTTCCAGCCCGAGGTCATTAAGCTCACCCCAGAGCTGATGCACGACACCTTTCAGATGCCCTACAGATGATACAGTCCCGATTATGAACGCATCGGTCCATGAACACTCGTTCTCCATATCGATGACAACGACATCCGAACACTTATGGTCCTCAAGGTATGCCTTGAGCTTCTCTGCTTTTTCCTTTATCTCGTTCTTCATGCTTATCTCCAATTAATATGATCCAGCCTTTATATCATGAAAAGCATCCACCGCTTCTGATATATCCATAAAGCTCAGCAGAAACACCTGCCTCCTTCATCCCCTTAGTCTCAAAGTACTTCCTCTGCATGTCCATGATATGGAGGACCATTGCCTCAAGGGAAGGAAGCGAAAGAATGAGCGCTCTCTCCGCATCATCAAGGTGCTTGCGTCCCTTCTCCGCATAGTCCGCTATATATACCACAGCTCCATATACACCCATCTCGACATGCCCAAGCGTATGATGCCGCACAGCTGTCTTCCAGAAAGCCGGGACAGGTCCCGCAACCTCATCAAAATGAACTGCGGCAAGCGCCCCATGCAGGAGCATCGGCTCCTTATCCTCTTCAGGAAAGACCTCGATTCCCTTTGACCTGCAGAAGCCAGGAGTCTCCGGACCGCAGTCATAGCGATACGCATCGTGGAATATACCGATCGAAGCGGCATCCTGGACAGAGAGGCCAAACCTGTCCGCAAGCTCAATGGACATCTCAACCACCCCAAGGGAGTGATTGTATCTCTTCTCTGGCAGCTTTGCCTTCACAAACTCATTCAGCTCTATATAGGCCACGCTCATCTATATACTCCCTCACGCTTTCTGAAAGCATATCCATCTGTCCGCTGCGTATGGCTGTGGAAGATGCCGTCACTACAGAGCTATGCACCATCATGACAAGGGCTGATGCAGGAGGTTCCGCATCCAGGTCCCGTGAAAAGCACCAAAACCTCACATTATCCTTCAGGTAGCCATAGTCATGCCACTTCTCAAGATCCGGAAGTATGTCATCGCCGATTATGAAGTTCACCCTGCCATCATCTACGGCTTCGCTGTAGAAATGACGGATCGTGTCGGCTGTATAGCTCACGCCTCCGCGCTCTCCTTCCCATCTTGATATCTCGAGCATGATCTCATCATCGGGATAGAGTGCCCTGTAATCCCCAATGGCAAGCGAAAGCATATCGACACGATCGGAGAACGAAGCGGGACAGCTTCCTTGCTTGAAGTTCGAGATATTTGCTGGAACTATTATAAGGCGCTCTATCGGAGTCATTGCAGCGACTTCATGGATGAGATGTATATGGCCTATATGAGGCGGATCAAATGACCCGCCCATCAGGGCAGTCCTAGGCTTCATCCCTGTAATGGGCATCTGTATCCATCCTGGACGTAAAGCCGCCATCTTCCTTCCTCTCACCGGAAAGCTCCAGAAGGGCTTTCCTGACAGACTCAACGGTATCATCCATATAGATTGAAAGAGGAAGGACCTTCATATCGCCATACTTTGCCTTGAGCTTCTCAAAACGCTCCGGCGTGCTATCCTCATCAATCTTCGACCCGATAAGTATGCTCTCCTTGGAGGCAAGCTCTTCGCTGTACTTCGCAAGCTCAGAAGAGAGAATGTCGTAAGCTTCAAGGTAGTTATCATCGGACAGGTCCACCATATAGCACAGTCCCTTTGTCCTTGAGATGTGCCTGAGGAACTTATAGCCCATGCCAGCACCCTCGCTTGCACCTTCTATGATCCCAGGGATATCAGCTATGACCACATCCTGATCACCGTCGCGCAATACTCCAAGCACAGGTATCTTCGTAGTGAAAGGATAGCCTGCCACCTTGCTGCGTGCATTGGTGAAGAGATTGATCAGCGATGATTTTCCGGCATTCGGGAAGCCTACAAGGCCTATGTCAGCGATGATCTGGAGCTCAAGCCCTACCCGCATCTCCTTTCCCGGAGTCCCGGGCTGCGCAAACTTCGGAGCCTGACGCACGGCTGTACGGAAATGCCAGTTGCCAAGGCCGCCTTTTCCACCTTCAAGGAAGACAAATCTGTCAAGTCCTGTCAGGTCCTTTATAAGCTCGCCAGTCTCAGCATCCCTTATGACAGTCCCCTGCGGAACAGGTATCTCCACATCCTTGCCATTGCGCCCTGCGCATCTTGCGCCCTGCCCTGGCCTTCCGTTCTCCGCACGGAATGAGCGTGTGAGCTTCAGATGACCCAACGTCCTGAGATTGTCCTTGACTACAAAGACAACGTCCCCGCCGCGGCCGCCATCACCACCGTCTGGGCCGCCTTTAGGGACGAATTTCTCCCGGCGGAAGGAGACACATCCATGTCCGCCATTGCCGGAAGCGACATCAATATATGTTTCGTCGGAAAAACCGAACATTTACTCGGCCTTAGCCTCGCTCTCCACGATTGAGCAGAACTTCCTGTTCTTCCTCTCATGGAAAAGAACTGTACCGGAAACGAGAGCAAAAAGGGTATAGTCCCTTCCGCATCCGCAGTTCTCGCCTGCATGGATCTTCGTTCCGTGCTGTCTTACGATAACCTCTCCAGCCTTGACAAACTGGCCGCCGAATCTCTTTACACCAAGGCGCTGTGCGTTGGAATCGCGTCCGTTGCGGGAAGAACCGCCACCTTTCTTATGTGCCATTGCCTTCCTCCTTAGCCTTCGATCTTATCGACCGTAATCGTGGTATAAGTCTCCCTGTGTCCCTGGGTCCTTCTGTAACCCTTTCTCCTGCGGAACTTGTAGACCTTTACCTTCTCACCTCTGAACTCTGCGCCGACAGTCGCAAGGACCTTTGCACCCTCAACATATGGAGCTCCGAACCTAGCGTTATCACCGTCAACCACTGCCAGAACCTTACCGATCTCGTAAGAAGAACCTTCTTCGAGAGAAAGCTTATCGACAACCAGACTCTTGCCTTCTTCTGCCTTGTACTGCTTGCCGAGGATTTCTACTAGTGCGTACATGTGTTTTCCTTTATCTCGGATTCTTTTACAGCAATCGCGGAATGGATGCAATAGGTTTTCGCGATAAAGCCGCGCAATATCGCAAAAACATGACTTTCAAAACAAACGTTTGTTTGATAATATTGAAAGCATGAAGATAAGCGGAAAAGATGCAATCGCAGATGCTGCTCTCGACATCATCGCATTCGAAGGCATAGACAAGCTCACTATGAACACGCTCTCCGAAAGGCTTGGCATAAACAAGGCAAGCATATATCACTGGTTCAGCTCAAAGGATGAGATGATCGAGCATATATTCAGGAAAGGGCATGAGAGGCTGATGGCAAGGGGCTTCAGGCTGTCGCTTGAGGGGGATGCGGATGAGATACTTGGCCGTGCGGCTGAGGGCTGGCGGAGGATATTCTCGGATGATGATACGCTGCCCTATCTAAGGGCTGTCTACTCTCTCCGGTATACAGATCCAAGGGCCGAGGAGGAAGCCAGATCCATCAGGCTTATGATACAGAGCCAGATAGATGTCCTGATGGCGTCGATGGGCAAGGACGATAAATTCCTGTCCATGCTTTTCTCTTCCCTGCTGCTGCAGCACCTCGAGGCGATGCTGGATGGAGGCAACGATGATTTCTCACGGGATGCGGAGGCATTTGCATCATTGCTTGCGGAAAACAGCTAAACTTAACAAACTCTTTACCGTTTCTTGATGATTAACTGCTTTCCAGGCTGTAGCATATAGTCAGATTTGAAAGGCCTCCAATGGATCCAGGCCGCAATTGTGAGAGGAACGAAGGTAGTTCCTCCTTTTTTTTGCACATGTGTTCCAGAATATCAGGGATATGCTATCATCAAGGCATGAAGCGCTCGTATGAGATAGATATGTGTTCGGGGCCTCTGGTTCCGAAGATACTTCAGTTTTCCATACCGCTGATGCTCTCCGGCATCCTGCAGCTGCTGTTCAATGCTGCTGATATCATAGTGGTCGGCCAGTTCACTGGAAGCACGGCGATGGCCGCGGTCGGATCGACAGGTTCGCTGAACAACCTCATCATCAACATCTTCATAGGCCTTTCGCTTGGAAGCAGCGTGCTCATGGCGCGCTATTATGGAGCAAAGGATGACAAGAACATAAATGAGCTTGTGCATACATCTGTGCTTCTGTCATTCATATCCGGAGCAGCCCTGATAATCATCGGGATCATCCTTGCCCGGCCGCTTCTGTCCCTCATGGGCACGCCATATGATGTGATTGACCAGGCCGTCCTCTACATGAGGATAATATTCATAGGGATGCCGGCGCTCATGACATATGATTTCGGAGCAGGCATACTCCGTGCCATCGGAGACACTAAGCGTCCCCTTGCCTACCTCTTCATATCAGGAATCATAAACGTATTCCTCAATCTCTTCTTCGTGATTGTGTTCGGGCTCGGGGTCGCAGGCGTTGCAATAGCTACGATAATCTCGCAGTACACATCAGCGCTTCTTGTCCTCAGATGCCTCATGAAGGCAGACACATCATACAAGCTCAGGCTCAGGAGCCTCAGGATCGTGCGGAGCAAGCTTTTCCAGATATTCCGGATAGGAATTCCAGCCGGGGTGCAAGGAGCTGTCTTCAATATATCGAACGTGCTGATCCAGTCATCGATCAACTCTTTCGGCTCGATAGCTATGGCAGGCAACACGGCATCATCGAACATCGAGGGCTTCGTATATACTGCAATGAACTCGCTGTATCAGGCCTCAACAAGCTTCACAAGCCAGAATGTGGGTGCAGGAAACACAAAGAGAATCGTCAAGGTTCTCCTGTCATGTCTCGCGATCGTGACGATAGTAGGTGCGGCTCTGGGCTATATCGCAGTGGCGTTCGGGGACTTCTTCCTTGGCATCTATTCATCGGATCCTGAAGTGATCGCATATGGGCTGGAACGGCTGGGGATCATATGCTCGACATATTTCCTCTGCGGCCTGATGGACACTGCGTGCGGATCGATCAGGGGCCTGGGATACTCTATAGCCCCGACGATTGTCTCGCTTGCAGGCGCATGCGGATTGCGCATAGCCTGGATCTACACAGCTTTCAGGATAGACCACACGCTTTTCATGCTCTATCTTTCGTATCCGGCATCGTGGCTTGTGACATTCATCGTCCATATGATCTGCTTCATTGTCTTCTTCAGGAAGTGGAAAGACGGGACATCGAAAAGAGCGATGATAGCAAAGGCTGCCATGCGATGATAAGCACTTACTGATGAGCCGCCAGGAAACTGTCAATCTCAGCCCTGGCTGGCATCGAAGGCGTTGTGCCGATCCGTCCGACAGACAGCGCTGCGACAGAATTGGCAAATTCAGCTGCTTCCTTCAGCCCCAGCCCCTCGGTCAGTGCTGTGACGAGCCCTCCGCAGAAAGCATCTCCGGCACCTGTGCTGTCAACGCATCTGACATGATACGCCGGTATAATCTGATGCTCGCCTTCTGAATAGAGGAATACGCCACGTTCTCCGAGGGTTATCAACACATGCCTGATGCCCTTGGCAGCAAACCATCCAGCGGCTTTCATAGCGGCATCCTCGCCGGATATCCTGATGCCTGTCAATCTTTCCGCTTCAGTCTCATTCGGTATTATAAGATCGATATTATGATAAAGCTCCTCGGGGAAATCCCTTACAGGCGCAGGATTCAATACAACCATCCCGCCTGCCCTCCTTGTGATTTCCGCAGCCCTCATTATAGCCTTTATTCCAATCTCGAACTGAAGAAGAAGTATATCACAGTGTTCCAGCAGGGGACGGACAGCCTCAGCTGACTTCTCATCCATCTTCTCGCAAGCCCCTGTGACAACCACTATCTCATTCTGCCCGCTGCGCTCATCTACTGTTATGAGAGCAACGCCTGTCGATCCGCATTCAGAGACAAAGACAGAGGAGGAAGACATCCCCAGCTCCTTCATCGTATCGAAAGCGACTTTGCCGAAATCATCATTTCCCACAGCAGTGACGATCTCGACATCAGCCCCTGCCTTATGAGCCGCAACTGCCTGATTGAAGCCTTTCCCTCCCGGGCCGATGCGGAAAGAAGATCCGAACACAGTCTCGCCAGGAACAGGATGCCGAGGAGCCCTGGCAGTCAGATCAACTATGAAACTTCCAAATACGACAATCTTCTTTTTATTCTCAGTCATCACAATCTCCAGATTCCGCAAGAATGGGTTTCTTTCCTGCTTTGAATTCCTGTACCAGGATCCCTTTTATCAGCTCGGTGGATCTCTCTTTCCTTGAGCGGCAAAGATAGATCACACAGAAAAAAAGCAGCAAAATACGTGTTTCAGCATCATCAAGGAAAAGATCCTTGATCTTAGAGCATGAATACATCAATCTATTGCAATCAGGATCCCCCATGCCAACATCTTCAACTGACATTATGACAACTCGCTCCCAGAGATAGTCTTCCATCTCAGATCCAGAAGTTATTGCTTCATATGCAAGCTTCAGCGATTCTCTCTCCAAGCCTCGCCTGATGGATTTCTGGAAGGCAGACTGCATAAGTTCCAGGTTAAGCCCATTCCTAGATTCCATCTCATAATAATGGTTATAGCCAGTTGCCATAAATGGTTTAGGATCTGGCCCGCCATATATGCTTGAAAGCAATTCCCTAAGTCTTGCCTTATAAGGCTCGGCAAGCCCCGGGACCTCATTCGCGACATAGCTTCCACCATCTGGATCTAGGAAATCCAGCGGATTGTGCCCAAGCTTTCTCCCTTCATGATTATGATGATCATATGCAAACGAAGGAATTCCTGCTGTCTCACCATCTGCAAAAGCTTTCTCTATTTCATCCAATGAAGCAGAAACGCTTGAATCATGGCTGCATCTGCATAGATAACGTATGGCATGGATAAAGGACAACGCCATCATCCCTCCAGACTCTGGCATATAAGGTTCGCAATCATAGCAGATCCTATACAGATTGTAGACATAATCCAAAGCGTATGGTTCTGCCATGCCTATTACATTCAACGTGGTTCTGAACAACTCTTTCCAAAGGCATCTGAGGATGTATGTACTGGTGCGATACATATCATAAGCAATATCGATTGCATGATCCTGATCACCTTCAGCAATAAATACCCTAAGCGACCTTTCTGCTTCATGCAAAGGAAGCCCGGCTCTTGTGAATGTGTGGTTTTCCAGCTTATAAGCATCGTATTTCATATTTATCTTCATCCTTTGACACTGCCTGCGCACAAACTCTTCTCAACTTTCTCCTGTGCAATAAGATACAGGATCAAAGTCGGTATGATGCTGATGACAATCGCTGCAAAGCTTATCGAATAGAACGTTCCGAAATCACCTTTAAGGTTCAGCAGCGCTTGTGATATTGTCTTGAGATCCGACTGCGTTATCAGGACATTCGAAATCGGAAGTTCGTTATAAACAAAAAGAAATGAGATAATCGCGCAGGTTGATAGCGCTGGCTTGACTATCGGCGTGATTACGCGTATGAGAGTCTGGAAAAGACCGCATCCATCAATCGTGGCTGCTTCATCTATCTCACAAGGAACAGAGTCGATGCTATTCTTCAAGATCAAGAACACCATCGAAAGATTCAAGCCAGCATATACTACTGAGAGTGCAAGAAGATTGTTATTCAGGCCAACAGAACTTACCATCTGGATGATAGGGACTATTGCAGCCTGGATGGGGATCATCAGGGCAGCGATCAGGAATAGCGAGATGCCGCCGCTGAACGGTACCTTCTTCCTTGAAATCACATATGCTCCCAGAAGCGTGACAAAAAGTATAAGGATTATAGAGACAGCAGATACGAAAAGGGAGTTGAAGACAGCGCGTATTATATTCGTCATGCTTTCAGCCCTGGCATAATTATCAAAATGCCATACATCAGGGAGCTTGAAATAATCTGTGAATATGCTCTGGTCATCCTTGAACGAAGATATCAATGTGAAAAACAACGGGAACACCGTGCTTAGAAACCAAAGCCCGGCAAGTACGATATAAACGATGCGACCTGCTGTCCATCTTGTTTTCATATGCCTCTCCTTCCAAACCTAGCGGCATCACGATCTTTGAATATGGCATTGACTATGATCGTGATGATAAGGCTGAAGGCAACCATGATCACGGCAATAGCATTGGCATATCCGAACTGTCCATATGTGAAAGCCTGCTTGTAAAGCAGAGTGTTTGGAACTTCTGTGGCATAACCAGGGCCACCGCCTGTCAATCCCATTATGAAGTCAAAGACTTTGAATGTTCCTGTAAGTATGAATATGATGACTGTGCAGATGGTGGGCTTCAGCGCTGGAAGAGTCACATATAGAAGCTTCTGCCTGCTGTTTGCGCCATCTATTGTCGCTGCCTCGTAGAAATCATCAGGTATCCCAGCCATGCTCGAGGAGAAAATGATCATCTGAAAACCTGCATTGCCCCACATGTTGATGAATGCGATCGTCCACATTGCAGTTTTGATGTTTCCAAGAAGATTGAGCTTGCTGACAAGGCCGAGTCTTTCCAACAGCACAGGTATTGGCCCTGCACCTGGAAGCAGCAGGAATGTAAACATAAGACAAATTGCCATGCGGTTGATCACCACAGGAAGAAAATACATAGTCTTGACCAGCCTCAGCCCTCTGAACTTCTTATTGATGACAGTTGCAAGAAAGAAGGAGACCGGAAGCGTGGCGAAAATTCCGACAAGTGCAAGAATCCCTATATTCTTGAAGGCCGTCAGGGTGTTCCTGTCATCCATGAACCTGACATAGTTATCAAAACCTATGAATTTCTTCGGGACACGGGAAATCCCATTCCATGAGAAGAATGATAGATACAACATATCTACAAGAGGATAAATAACGACTGCACAGTACAGCACAAGTACCGGCAACAGCATCAGTACAGCTTCTGCAGTATACCGATTATGTCTGAGGATATTCTTTTTTCTCATTGGCTCCCCTACCTGAAGAATGCTAAAGGGCTGCCACTGGAAATGACTTATGGCAGCCCATGCTCTACTGCAGCTTATTGCTGGAAGAGTTCGTCGTATAATGCCTGAAGATTCTCAGCTACAGTTTCCACATCAGCGCCAATGAACAGCGTCTGCAATTCAGTATTTGTGATATTCAGGACATCAGAACTATTCATGTAGGTCCCGATTATATCCGTAGTCGCTGATCTTGTAGCGTAGCCTTCCATGAAAGTCCTCATCGGATTGGATGTCTTCGAAACATCAAAGTCTATATCCAATGGGTATACGCCTCCCATAGCGATTTCATTTGCATAATCCTCAAAAGTCTGCTTGCTCAGCATGAAATTAAGCAGTTTCCCTGCAGCTTCATATTCAGGAGAGCCGACAGGCGCGGAGATACAGAAACCTTCACTCGTTGTCGCAAACCAGATATCTTTATTCTCAGGATTGCTCTCAAAATATGGGAAGTTGACACAGTCGATATCATCTGCGAAATCAAAGCTATTGAATCTATCCCAGAACCATGTAGCGGAGAAAAGCATCGCAATCTTTCCTTCTCCGAACTGAGCGACATTGTAATCGGTATCGAAGGAGATAGGATATTCACCGAAAATCCCTGAATCTATCATATCCTTGAAAACCTCCAAAGCATGTATCATCTCGGGATCTGTCCACTTTATCTCATGCCTGACAAATCTATCCCTGAACTCCAGCCCATACATACGTACAACAAGCTCACTGAAGAATCTTCCAAGATCCGATGTAGTCTTTGCAGATAAGCTGAATGGAATAATTTCAGGATCTGCCTCATTCAATACATCTGCCATTTCAAAGACTTCTTCCCATGTCTCAGGCGTCTCAAGCCCATATTCCTGCAGAAGCTTGGTATTGACATATACCGGTGAATTGACAACTCCATTTGGGACCCCGTAGATGCCAGGAAGAGATTCAAACGCGAAAGACTCAAAGACCGCAGGATCTGTCGGACCTTCCCAGTCAGGGCTCTCGATGATAGGTGTAAGATCGCTCATCACCCCGCTCTCTGCCCATTCAAGATGAGGGAACGCATCAGAACAGATGAATAATGTCGGCGTTGTTCCAGCTGCGACAGAAGCCCTTAGAGTGCTTTTGTATGAATCAGCTTCTGCAATTGATACATCCTCAACGATTATGTCAGGATTGAGTGCCCTGAATTCATCAAGCTTATCAAGGAAGAACTTATGCCGTGGGACTTCTGGATTAGTGTACCGTGAAAGATATGAGATCCTTACAGCCCCATCCACATTCTCAGCCTCCTTGGAACCACCTGCAAACAAAGTGGAAGACAATAATACCAGAACAACAAGCATGACACCCATGAATTTCTTCATCTCCATAAACTCCTTTTTATTCTCTATCTTGCCCTTAGCAGACTAGGTGTTAAAGTAATCCTTCTATTTGTCCAGCGGCCTTTGCTGTCCAGACGTTCCAGGATGATCTTTGCGGCAGTCTCTCCCATCTCCTTCGTAGGCCGCTGTATCACGGTGATGCCAGGATCATGGTCAAGAAGGTCTGAAACCTCATCAAACCCAATCACCTCAATGCCACTGCGGCCATCATCTCTCTGAGCCAAGGCCTGAAGGACCCCGATTGTCATCAGGTTATTTGATGAGAATATCGCGGTTATTTCCGGATGTGCATCAAGAAGACGATTTGCAAGCTCAAAACCAGATTTCCTGCTGAAATCACCAGGCATGATCAAATCAGGATCAACAGCGATTCCAGCCTCATTCAATGCAGTTACATACCCGTTCAGTCTTTCCCTGCCAGGCTTAGAGGATGTAGGACCAGCAATAAGCCCTATATTGCGATGGCCATTATGGATAAGTTCCATGACCCCATCATATGCACCAAGTTCATTATTGACGAATACTCCATCAATTGAAGAGCTTCTGACATCTCTATCTACCAATACTACAGGGATGCGCAAATCCTTCAGTATGTTTTCTGACTGACATTCTTCATCTGCATCAGAGACAGGGGTGATAATCACACCGCTGAGATTGAGGGTCTTCAAAGTGTTGAGGATATTGATTTCCTCCTCCACATTTTCCTCGCTATCCATGATGATCAGCTCATAATCATGCTTATGCAATATACCGCGGATCCCTTTCAGGACATCAGTGAAAAATGGATTTGTTATATCAGGAATTACAACAGCAATGACCTTTCTTTTCTCTGAGATAGATCTGAAACGTGACAGAAGCTTTTGATCATTCGAGCCTTCAATTGCCATTTCCAGACGTCTGAGCTTGTCTGAATTACCACTTGTCTGGCCATTCAGGATACGGGAGATCGTTGCTATAGATATACCAGTAGCCTCTGATAATTCCTTCAGTGTCACTGATTGCCTCCTTTTCCTTACGATTACCTAACCCTGCAATAGCCCTGCTCCAACATCCTTTTCCTCCTCCAGTGTAAGGCAAAATGGATAATTTGCAAGTAAATTTGAAAATTTAATAAAATACTCCGGTTTTTTTTCAAAATTTTTCACATTCTTATGATAATCATTTAAGTTGCGCCTTTTGAGAGCTGAGCGAATTTGATTGAATAGACAAAAGCAGATGAGCTTAGGATTGAAACATAGATATTACGGAAATCCTGTATTTTTACACTTTTTTCGGAGTAGGGATTCAGCAAAACAGCTATATTCGCTGCCTGATTCCAGCAAGCACGAAAGCATGATAACATTCGCCATACATTCCCATCGGGATAAGAAAGCCGCCTTCATCGGCAGGGCTGTCCTGCCAGATCACAGGCGGCATATCATATATCAGGCTGATCAATACATGCCATCACATGGTCTCAAGATAAGGTATTCCAAGAAGCAGGAAGCCATTCTTCATCATCTGAAGGAGCGCCTTCACAAGCTTTATGCGGGAAAGGGATAGCTCCCTGGTCTCAGCCTTGAGTATCTGGTTGTCATGATAATAATGGCTGAATGTCTTGGCAGCATCATAAAGGGCAGCTGCTATGATTGACGGATCATAGCCAGCAGCAGCCTTCCTCACAGCTTCAGGGAAGTCCGCAATAGCCTTTACAAGCGTCTTCTCATCATCATTGACAAGAAGCTTACCATTGCTGGCGACACCATCGAAATTCTCTGCATCAGCCTTGCGGAGTATTGATGAAATACGTGCAGCTGTGTACTGAAGATATGGACCCGTATTGCCGCTGAATGATATCGAATCCTTGGGATTGAACACCATATCACGCTGAGGCTGCACCTGAAGGAGATAGTAGTTGAGAGCACCAAGCGCTATCTTGCGGGCAGTCTCCTCGACATCGCCGACCTCGTTCTCCCTTCCCTTCTCTATGATCTCTGCCTTGGCGAGAGCTGAAAGCTCTGAGAGAAGATCATCAGCGTCAACGACAGTCCCCTCTCGGCTCTTCATCTTGCCTTCAGGAAGGTTGACCATGCCATATGCCAGATGATGCAGCTCATCAGCCCACTTGTATCCGAGAAGGCTTAGGATATAGAAAAGGACCTTGAAGTGGTAGTTCTGCTCAGTTGCCACGACGTATATAAGGCTATCGAAAGGCCAATCCTCATGGCGCCGCACAGCAGTGCCTATATCCTGCGTGATATACAATGTTGTCCCGTCACGTCGCAGGAGGACCTTCTTATCCAGCCCGATAGGCGCAAGATCGACCTGCACCGATCCATCGTCCTCCCTCCTGAACACACCAAGGTCAAGACCTCTCATGACCTCTCCGCGCCCAAGCTTGTATGTCTCGCTCTCATAATAGAGCTTGTCGAAGGAGATACCCATGTTCCTGTAGCTCTCAAAGAGGCCGTCAAGCGTCCATTTGTTCATCTTCTCCCAGAGTGCCCTGACATCGGCATCACCTGCTTCCCATGCCCTGAGCATCTCCTGCGCAGCGGCATCAGGATCCACGAAAGACGGATCATCAGCAATGGCCGGATTCTCCTCCCTTGCCTTCTCGACCTCTTTCTCCCACTGGGCAAAACGCACATAGTAACGTCCGACAAAATGATCGCCTTTCTCACCTGTCGATTCAGGGGTCTCGCCATTTCCGAACATCTTGTAGGCAAGCATTGACTTGCAGATATGGACACCGCGGTTGTTGATGAGATTGACCTTCATCACATCCGCTCCGGTTGCCTTGATAAGCTGCGAGACAGATTCTCCGAGCGAGTCATTGCGCATATGGCCGAGATGGAGAGGCTTGTTCGTGTTCGGGCAGGAGAACTCTATCATCACCTTGCGGCCCCTGCCGCTATCATTCCTGCCATATTCATCACCATCGCCTATGGCCTTATCGATGATCTTGTCAGCCATTGCCGGGATATCGAAGCGGATATTAAGATACGGACCTGTAGGGATCATCTCCCCTTCCGGATGGTCGGCAAGACGTGATGCTATATCAGAAGCGACTGCCGCAGGTGACTTATGGGCAAGCTTTGCATATGGGAACATCGGGAAGGCCGCATCACCCATATCAGGCTTCGGAGGCTGCCCTATAGCAAGCTCCGGGATATCATCGGTAGACAGGTAGGAACGAAGTTCCTTCTCTATTGCCATCTTCCAGGCACTCTTCAGCTCATTAAGCATATATTACCTCAGCACACACTATATAGATTTAAGCGAACAAATGAAAGAAGGACCTCATCTGAACCTTATCGAGACCTCGCCGGACGACAGGGCTTCCTTCTCACCTCCCGGATACTCAATGAGAAGGTGCCCGTTATCATCAAGTCCGTATGCGTGGCCATTCCTCTCCCTGCCTGCCTTGATGACTGTGACATCAAGCCCTATAACGAAGCACTTAGCCCTGTACTCATCGATGAATCTTGTTCCCTGCAGCGCGAAAAGCTCCTTTGTTATCGCAGAGGCAAGCTCTCCTCGGGTCACAGGGGACTTGCCTTCCTCATACATGAAAGCCATCTTGTCCCGGATCTCGTACGGGATATCAGAGCTGTTCCCTGAAAGATTTACTCCTATCCCCACTATTGCCTTGTCCAGCCCCGAAAGCTCCATGTCCACGATCCCTTCAGTGAGGATGCCGACGACCTTCCTTCCATTGATATAAATATCATTCACCCACTTTATTGCGGTTGTGAAGCCTGTGAGACGCTCTATCGCACGGGACGCTGCAAGCGATGCGGAAATCGTCAGGAGATCAGGCGACGGGATATCCCTTCCGGGAATGACTATCGAGAAATACACCCCGCCTTCCGGAGAGAAGAAAGAACGTCCAAGGCGCCCTCTTCCCCCATCCTGACGCCCGGCGATGACGGCAAACGGCGCATCCACGCCTTTATTCAGAAGATCCTTCGCCTCAATCATCGTGGAACTAGTTTCCCTCACGGCATAGACAGGTATCGGGAACAGCGCGGAAAGGACAGCAGGAGAGAGCACGTCAGCCCTGTCCAGGACATATCCTGAACCTTTTTGCGTCGATATCTGAAAACCATCATCCTGAAGCTGGGAGACTGCCTTTGATACAGCCATGCGTGAACACGATAGGCTGTCAGCGATCTCCTGGCCCGAAACACATTCCCCTTTGCGCGACAGCAGGACCTGCAGAACTTCATCTTTGACAAGCATGGGCCTATTCTAACTGATTATGCCTTAAATAACATCTGCCAATAGCATGTTTTGTTATTGGCGAAATCAGCGCAAGAGAGTACCATCGCCTTATGAAAAACCCAGATGACTACTTGGATTCATTCCTCTCTTCATTCTCAAGGACGCACAGGAAGGAATTCTCGCGCGGCGAGACAGCCCTTCCAAGGATGAAGGATATAGAGACGCTGGAGGAGCAGTTCAGCACGCTCTTCTTCCCCGGGCATCAGGGAACAGGAAGCATGGAGAGCCTCAGGAAGGCTGTCAGATACAATCTTGAGAAGACCGCACGGCTGCTCGAGGACTCGATCAGGCTCTCGATAAAATATGAGAACCCGGAGATGAGCGACCAGGAGGCCCTGGAAGAAGCCGCAGCTCATGTAGAAGCCCTGCTGGATAATCTAGGCACCATAAGGGAAATGCTGAAGAAGGACGCTGAAGCTGGATTCGAGGGAGATCCTGCAGCACGCAATGTCCATGAAGTCATACTATGCTACCCATCGATGCGCGCATTGACAGTGCATAGGGTCGCTTCATTCCTGTTCCAGCGCAAAGTGCCTCTTGTCCCGCGGATGATGAGCGAGATCATACACTCCAAGACCGGAATAGACATACACCCGGGGGCCATGATCGGGGAAAGCTTCTTCATCGACCATGGAACAGGCGTCGTAATCGGAGAGACAACTGTGATAGGCAACCACGTGAAGCTTTACCAGGGAGTGACGCTTGGTGCGCTTTCCATACCGAAGCAAGGGTGCGGCAAGCTGCTTGTGGGGGCAAAGAGACACCCGACGATCGAGGACAATGTCACGATATACGCCAATGCGACAATCCTTGGTGACATAACGATAGGACATGATTCGACTATCGCGTCAAATGCGTGGATCAAGGATACGATACCGCCGAACTCTCTCGTGCTGGCACAGACACCTGAGATAAAGGTCAGGCCAAAGAAGAGACTTCCACAGTGACAGGATCGATGCAGGTGACAGTGCCTCTGTATATCAGGCCATTCACGGCAGCCCTTCCATCAGGGAGGGCTATCCTCGCCTTCAGATAGTTCCCTGTAGTCCCCTCGCCGCTCTTCTCGGCAAGCACCTCGACTTCCTTTCCAAGCTGCCTTTCAAGGTATTCGCGGCCCATCTGCGAAGAAAGAATCCTGAGTTTCTCAGCCCGCTCATCCCTGACTCTCTCCTCTACCCTGTCGCGTGCATTGAAAAGCGCAGTGCCAGGACGGGGAGAGAACGGGAATACGTGCATGGCTGCAAAACGCATCCTCGAAAGAAAGCCATAGCTTTCCTCCCATTCCTTCTCACCTTCACCCGGGAGCCCGGCGATCACATCGCAGGCAATGAACGGATCATCCTTCAGCTCCCTCATGCGGTTTATTATGTACTCGACATGCTCCATCGGATACACACGCCCTACACGGCGAAGCACCGCAGGAGATGCAGACTGCACCGGGATATGGAAATGAGGCTGCATGCGATGATCAGAGAGCGTATCGAGAAGCCTGTCGTCAACATGGTCAGGCTCCATCGAAGAAAGCCTTATCCTCATGCCGTCGCCAAGCTTGGCAAGAAGCTTCTCGACAAGGCCGCCAAGGCCAGATCCGTCGTGGTCATACATCGTGAGATTGACACCTGTGAGCATTATCTCATGGAAGCCTTCCGCCTCTATCCTCAGCGCACGCTCAACCACTGCATCAGGATCAAGGAAGACAGAAGGCCCTCTGGCAATAGTCGTCCGGCAGTAGCCGCAATGGTTGTCGCAGCCATCCTGCACCTTGAGATAAGCCCTTGAATGGTACTGGAAGGAAGAAGCATCGAACGCGAAGAGATCGGTATTGCGGTCAGTGAACGACAGAATAGCCTCATGCAGAGACAAGCCTGAGTCCAAAGCGCTCCTTATGTGCCTGGGCAGCGAGAGAAGGGATGCCTTCTCCTTAAGGGAGAACACCGTGACTTTATCTGAAAGGGCCATTATCTCATCAGCAGACATCGCGGCATAGCATCCAGTGGCTATGACCTCGCTATGCTTCGCAAAAAGGCGTATCATGCGCCGCGCCTTCTGCTCAGCCTTCGATGTGACAGTGCATGTGTTGACGATGACAAGCTCTGCCTCCCGCGGCGCCGTGACAGAGAAGCCCGAAAGCTTGAAATGCTCCGCGATTGACTCACTCTCAGCCTGGTTCAGACGACAGCCCAGCGTATAGACGGAGATATTCAACCTTCCTCCCTCCTGAGCGCGTTGAGGACCTTCTCTATAGCCACCTGCAGCGAGAGCCTCATCTCCTTCGCATATGGATTGTAGCGCTGCAGATCATAGAAAAGCTGGATGGGATCATTGCAAGTCTGCTCGACGATTGTCATGAGCGACTTGTAGCCCTGCGTGGCAATAGGCGTAGGCTTCATGCCCATCGCATCGAGCGTGCGCCCGACGAAGTGCGTGACCCCCTGCGAGTACGCGGCCTCCTCATCATGCTCCTCTGCGCTCATCTCAAGCACATCAAGCTCCATGCCACGAAAGAGATCACGTATCCTGGTATAGCGCTCGTCTTCCTTTGGGGATATAGGGCACATCACGATCGGCAGCCCGCCAAGGCCGTTCGCGCCAGAATCAGGGCCGAACATCGGATGGGTTGCGATCATGAAGCGGTCGGAAGGTATGTTCTCCTTCATCCAGGATACCGGATAGATCTTCACGGAACAGGTATCCATGACAATCGTATTCTTCCCTATCCTATTCCCGACAGCCTTAAGCACCCCCTCGAATGCTGATATCGCGACAGCGAAGAACAGGATATCCGCATTAAGGACCTCATCCTCAGTCCCCTGCTCCACACCATCGGGCAGGGTGTGGGTGCTTCTCGAATATGCTATCACACGGCAGCCCGCATCCCTTAGGCAGGATGCCCAGAACGTACCGAATCGTCCAAGTCCATATACCCCGGCTAACATGAGTGTGAGAATAGCATAACAAGCCGCTTTTGACAGCCCATTTCGCTATATTGACTCTATGTACCGCTTCTTGCCCGCAAGAGAGCTTCCTGAGATGAAGACATCGGCAACGCTCCTCGGCTCAACGTAGACCGTGTTGAGGGCATCCATTCCGGCAAGGGCCCTTATGTCGATATCGGAGACAGATGCAGGAATGACAAGATCCTCTATGGCCGATGATTCAAACGCATACCCCGCAATATGGACAAGCGACCGCGGAAGCACCACAGACCTGGCCTGGGCTCTGCGGAATGCACCGGATGCGACTGAGAGCGTGCCATGCGGAGCGATATAGAGCGAGTCCTTCTTCCCCTCTGGGTACAGCACGAGCTTCCCGTCCCTTCTGGCAAAGAGCACGCCGGAGCGGCTTACATAGGCACTGTTTCCGAAACGGACATCGATAAACCCTGCATGGCAAGCATTCTCGGCAAGCCCTGACTTCAAGGACTCAGGCGCCTGCAGCTTTGATACAGCTGGGGGGAATGCTGGCTCACCGCAGAATTCAATGGACTCGACACCATCTGGGATCGAATACTCATCAGCTTTCTTAGCCGGCGGATAGAAAAGAAGCTTCTTTCCTTTGAAAAGGACCCCTTCCCTTGTGCTGAGCTCACCATCTTCAAGAGCGGCAATGCACTCAAGGAATGGACACTCCGATGGCTTTGCCGAAAACTCACCGAACCCGCCGTAGAATGAGAAGGTCCTGAACTGCACAGTTGCGGAGAATGCACCTTGCTGGACGCGGCGGAGAGTATCCGGAGCTTCGAAATCCCGGTCCTCCTTCTTAGGCGGATAGAAGACAAGGGTCCTGAATGAACCATCGTACAGGACACCATCACGGCTCCTCAGCTTCCTGCCATCTGCGCTTACGCTCCCGACATTGCGCCAGGATGAGAAGCCCTCAGGATCTATGTACTCAACTGTCTTCGCAAGGCTGACAGATCTCACCTTGCTTGTCTTCCGCAGGAATCTCGGGCCGATCTCCACAGGGGTGTATCCGCCTATCTTCACAGGAATCGAAATCTCATCATCAGAACCAAGATATCTCTCGACAGAGCAAGTATCCTTGCCTGTCTTCTTTATCTCCCAATCACCTTCTCTCATAGCCTGGCTATCCTAGCACATAGGCTTTGCAGCAACAATACGCGCCCATGAGCGGCGTCCGCAGTCAGACCTTGCGATGCGGAACCCTGCCTCCTCAAGCGCATGGATTATCTCTTCAGGGCTGCGTATGGCAGCAATCCCGGAAAGGCATGAAGGAGCGCTGTCAGGATCCATCGCCTCGAAAGCGACGGCAAGGGAACCGCCCGGCACAAGGACACGGAAAGCCTCAGAGAATGCCCTGCTGATATCCATATAGTAGATGGAATCCGTCATGATGGCGGCCTGGAACGTTGATGAAGGAAACGGAAGATCATCTGCAGAGCCTGATACGAATACTGCACGATTCCCATAACGCGAAAGCCTCCTCATCGAGCAGGAGATGGCAAGGGGCGAGATATCGAGAAGCGTGACGCATGGCTTCTCCCGGCGTCTGAGGAGACGGCCCGCAATATATCCTGATCCCGATCCGATATCAAGGAACGACATTGCGTGCGGCACGGCAGAAAGCACCCATGAGGCAAACGGACGGTGCGCTATGTCCATGATCAATAGGACGACACGTCCAGCCCGGCCCTGCGGACAGGAGCATAGCGATACATATCTTCGCCCTATGGCTGAAAAACGGCTCTCTTTCCCTTTCATGTCAATCAAAATAGAAGTATATTATTTCTGGATGTGATCCAACTAGGAGTGATTATGACATTTGCAGAGAAAATGAAGGGACTTGCCAAGGATGCTCATAAGCATCTCGTACTTGCAGAAGGCCTTGAGCCAAGAACTGTCAGGGCTGCGAGGATGATCGCCGATCAGGGCATCGCCGCATCTGTGACGCTTGTTGGAAAGGCAGAGGATGTGAAAGCCAATGCAGCAAAGCTTGGCGTTGACCTTGCAGGAATCGAGATAAGCGATCCGTCAACAAGCGAGAAGAAGGCAGAGTTCGCAAAAGAGTACTATGAATTGAGGAAGCATAAGGGAATGACTGAGGAACAGGCTGCCGTGGATATCACGGATCCGCTCAGATGGGGTGCAATGCTTGTGCATCTCGGATACGCTGATGCGATGGTTGCCGGAGCTGAGTCAACGACAGCAAGCGTCCTGCGTGCCGCCCTCACGATAATAAAGACAAAGCCTGGCATCAAGAATGCCTCTTCCTGTTTCGTCATGGCTACTGATAAGAAGCAGTACGGAGTCAATGGCTCCCTTATCTTCGCAGACTGCGCTACAATCCCTAACCCGACTTCAGAGCAGCTTGCAGATATCGCGACGGAAGCAGCAAACAGCTGCCGTATCTTCCTTGGCGCGGAGCCTGTGGTATCCCTCCTTTCATACTCAACAAAGGGATCTGCAAAGGGAGAGCTCATAGACAAGGTGACAGCAGCTCTTGCGATACTCAAGGAGAAGGCTCCGGAGCTCAAGGTCGATGGAGAGCTCCAGCTCGATGCCTCAATCGTTGAGAGCGTTGCCTCCCTCAAGGCGCCAGGGTCAGATGTGGCAGGGCATGCCAACACGCTTGTCTTCCCTGATCTCCAGGCGGGAAACATCGGCTACAAGCTCGTCCAGCGCTTTGCCGGAGCTGAGGCATATGGCCCGATACTCCAGGGCTTCGCAAAGCCTGTCTCAGACCTCTCAAGGGGATGCTCAGAGGAAGATATCGTAGTGACAGCGGCAATCACGCTTGCACAGGCTGCGGCTATCTGAGATCAGCTATGAGAAATTCAGGAGGACTGTCATGCGGCAGTCCTCTTCTTTTCATGAGAGCTTTGATGAAAGGGCCTTCAATGTATCAAGCGAAAGCGTCTCAGCCCTCTCGCTTCCGTCAAGGCCTGTAGAGGCAAGCACATCCTCGATCCGCTCCTTCCCAAGAGATGAGAACCTAGGAGATGAGAGCAGGTTGTTCCTTATTGTCTTCCTACGCTGTGCGAACAAGGCCCTCACAAGGCTTATGAACAGAGGCCGTTCATCCTGTCCGACGAGGCTATCCTTCCTGCGCCTCATGACAACGACAGCGCTCTCGACCTTCGGCGCGGGATAGAACGATCCAGGCTTTATCGTCATGGCAATCTCGTTATCATAGTCAATCTGCGTGAGGATAGAGAAGGATGAGTACTCATCATCCCCGGCTCGGCTTGACATGCGCTCGCCCACCTCTTTCTGCAGGGTGAATACCATCAATGGAGGAAGCACGGACCGCTCAATCATCCTTGCTATGATCTGTGAGCCGACATTGTACGGCAGATTGCCGACAACCCTCTCTGGGCAGCCCTGCATCGAGAAAAGGGTATCAAGGGCATCCCCCTCGACCAGTGTGAAGTTCGTATCGTCACGGAAAGCCTCATCACGGAGTATCGAAGCAAAGCCATGGTCAATCTCAAAGGCCGTAACTGCGGCGCCTGACCTGACAAGAAGATGCGTTATCGCGCCAAGTCCCGGCCCTATCTCCCATACAGCCATCCCCGGCTCCGGCCCGATGAGCCTCACGATCCCTTCCCTCGCCTCTGGCGCTATCAGGAAGTTCTGTCCGAACTTCTTAGTCATCGCAAGTCCGTGAGATGATAGGACCTCCACTATTTCGCTTATGCTGCTGTAATTCAGGCTCCACATGGCTTGAGGATAGCAGACCTAGCGCATATAGAACAGTGGATAATGCGGCCAGCACGGCATACCCGGCAAGGGATGTAAGCTCCGGAAAGAGCGAAGAAGCCTGGAACAGCCACTCAGCGGCCCTATATGCTGGCTGCAGCAGAAATGAGAGCGGCGGAATCATCAGGACAAGGATCGACAATCCCATATAGAAGGAGATCATGGCAGTCAGAGGAAGCGACGTGATGATGGCCCCGAGCTGATAGCTTCCAAACGTATAGAGCGTGAGAGGAACAGAGAAGAGCAGTGCCGATATCGAGGCAGACGCTGAGATGGAGAGCGATGGCGGAACAGGAAGCAAGCACCTTATCCCCCTGTCGATCCTTGATGAGAGGAGGAAGATGGCGGCAAGCGAGATATATGAATACTCAGCACCAAGGTCAGCTATGGCATGCGGGAACAATGAGAACAGGATCTGAGCAGATATCATGAAAGCTTCATCAACGGAGAACCTCATTGACAGGAATATGCGGAACAGGAGCGCCCTGACAAGCGATGGCCTCCAACCTGAAAGGAATGAGAAGAAGAGAAGGAACAGCAATATAATGCAGTCCCTGAGCTTTTTCCATGGAACGATGGAGAGCGGAACAGAGAGCATCGAAGCAAGGATTGAAAGGTGCATCCCGGAAAGGGCAAGGACATGGGACAGCCCGGAAAGCCTCGCATCATCAGCAAGTGAGTATGAGCCATCCTCTCCCGTTCCAAGGACAAGGAGCATGGCAAGCTCACCTGCCCCTTCAGATCTAAGCCGCCTCCTGATCCATGAGATCGCCTTTGCCCGAAGCTCTGCTGAAAAAGGCCTGTCAAGCAGCTCGGTTTCCCCGATGAAGATATCCCCGGAGCTATATCCTGAGACACGGACACGGTCGCCATAAAGTACATCGGCCTGCCCTGAAAGTATATAGACAGATCCTCTGGCAGAGACGACAGTCCCACGCCTGTCCTCTGCAGCCTCCATCAGAAGCCTGTAGCCAGTCATCCTGTTCTTCTTCTGTGAGCTATCCTGTATGACGCGCCCATATACCGCGACGATATCATCCGGGCCAAGGGCTGATGATGGCATGGCGGCAGACAGCGCGGAGGAGATGACGTAAAAGAGGACAGCAATGACGACTATCTGGAGTGACTGCTCTATGCTACGGATTGTGCAGAGAGCGAAAAATGAGAGCATGGGAAGGAAAAACAAAGGCCGTGAGATGGCCCACGGCGCGAAATGGGAAAGATATATGAGCAAAGTCAGCATCAGGGCGTACATATTGTCCTATACGCCCTGGATGGCCTTTTATGACAATGCCTTCATGAATTCTCCCTTGATTGCAGCAACTCCATCCTCAAGAGCCTTGCGGCCTCCCTTCCCTTCTGTCAGGAACAGGTAGTACTTGATCTTAGGCTCGGTCCCGGAAGGACGCACCACAAGCTTCTCGCCTGTCTTGAAGCGGAAGATGACGACATCTGACTTAGGAAAACCTGTATTCTCGCCAAGAAGATCCTCCATGACCTCTATAGTGCGGCCCGCGAGCTTGCTGCCAGGCTTGAGGGCACGGAGAGAGGCCATTATTCCCTTCATCGTCTCCTTTCCCTCAGCTCCGTCATATTCATTCGAGAAGACAACCTCTGTAGAATAGCCATACTCAGCATAGATCTCATCGAGCCTCTGCTGCAGCGTCTTGCCGATAGATGCGTAGTAGCACATCATCTCGACAGCAGCGACAGATGATGACACGGCATCCTGGTCATGTACTGAAGGAACTGTAAGGAAGCCATAGCTTTCCTCACAGCCGAAGAGGAAGTAGCGGCCAGGGTTGTTCCCGCTCTCAATCCTTTCGATCTCCTCTGCGATATACTTGAATCCGGTAAGCACATCCTTGCACTCACCTCCGTTCTTCTCAGCTATACGCCTGACTATATCGGTGGTGACAAGGCTCTTTGCGACGAACGGGATGCCATCCTTGAGCTTGAGCTCCTTCGCAGTGGTGAGAAGATAATCGACAAGCAGTGTCGCAATCTGGTTTCCCGTCAGAAGAAGATAATCTGTCTTAGAGCTGTCCTTAGGTATCGCTATTCCAAGCCTGTCGGCATCAGGATCCGTTCCGAGCACGATATCCGCCTTGACTTCCTTTGCAAGCTCTATGACCTTGCCCATCGCCTCAGCGCTCTCAGGGTTCGGGAGCTTGACAGTCGGGAAGTTGCCATCTGGCTCTTCCTGTTCCTTCACCACAGAGCATTTTATGCCAAGCTCGGAAAGCATGTGGCGGACAGGTACATTGCCTGTGCCATGGAGCGGAGTATATGCGACCATGATATCAGATGCCTTGATGAGCTCAGGCCTTCTCAGGGATGAGAGCACCATCCTGTAGTATGCCTCATCAGTCTCTGCTGGAACGCTCTGCAGCTTCCCTGTCCTCCTGGCCTCTCCTTCCGTGATGTTCTTTATGCGGTCAGGCGTGACCTCGTTGGCGAGCTTCGCTATCCCTATATCATGGGGAGGAGTCACCTGTCCGCCGTCTGACCAATACACCTTATAGCCATTGTACTTCGACGGATTGTGCGATGCTGTTATCACGATGCCTGAAGTGGCCTTCATATGGCGTACTGCGAAGCTGAGCATCGGAACTGGATGGAGCGTATCATACAGATATACCTGCACGCCGTTCGCCGCAAGCACAAGGGATGCTGAAAGAGCGAACTCCTTTGAGAAAAGACGCGAATCGTAGGCTATGACAGTCGATGGCTCAGATACAGAAGAGAGAAGATACTCTGCAAGGCCCTGCGTCACCTTCCTTACCATGAAGGTATTGATCCTGTTCGTTCCCCCGCCTATGACGCCACGCATTCCAGCTGTCCCGAAAGCAAGGGAGGTATAGAAACGGTCATAAAGCCCGTCCCAGTCCTCCATCTCTATAGCAGCTTCGACCTCGTCCCTGAATACTGCATTGGTCTCCGCCTCAATATACTGACGCGCCTGGACCAGGATATCATCCTTCATCTTTTCCGTAAAATCCATTTCACCCTCCTAATGTTGATTATTCTAGCACTATATCATAAGGACTGCGACAAAACTCGCGCCAGGGATGCAACATTTTCCGCACTCACCGCTATTCCCCTGGCCTCCAGCTCGTCCTTTGTGGAAAATCCATATGAAACTATCAAAGAGCGTACCCCAGCCCTCCTTGCCGTCTCCTCATCCACCCAGCTGTCACCGACATATACGACATCATCCGGCGAAAGCGAGAACTGCTCCATCGCTGAAAGCAATGCCCCTGGATCAGGCTTGAGGGGGAACTTCCCGCATGCTCCCTGTACATAGTCAAAATCAACTGGCGATAGCTTTCCGATTATCTGATGCACGATCTCGTCGGCCTTGTTTGATATGACGCCCATCATGATGCCATGCTCCTTGAGAGATGAGAGAAGCTCTCCCATGCCGGGATACAGCGATGTATGATCTGCAGGATGCTTCCTGTAATATGAGAGCATAAGCTGGTACATGAGCTCCTGCTCGCCTTCCTCCTGTATTGGTGGGCAATGCTCGACGATCGCATTGGCAAGCGCACGCCGGAGCCCCCTGCCCACGTATCGCCTGACATCACATAGCGGGACGCTCTCGCCATCATATGCCCTGATAGCGTAGTCTATCGCGGCCTTTATATCCTCAAGCGTATCGAACAAAGTGCCGTCAAGATCGAAGAAAACAGCTTTCATGGCTAAAGGATAAGCCTTTTGACACATGAAATGCCATACATTACGATAGTGCCATGCTTACAATAACGATCAGAGAAGGCAGGGAGAAGCTTCTGCTCAAGCATCATCCATGGGTGTTTTCAGGAGCGATTGAGGATATAGACGGCAAGGATGGATGCGGCTTCGCCAAAGTCGTGTCGCATGATGGCTCATTCATCGCATATGGATACTATGATGAGAAAAGCCATATAGTTCTCCATCTGCTTTCCTGGAACATCGATGATACCATGGACGAGGCCTATATCAGGACCCTCGTGAAACGATCCGTGCTGAGAAGGAGATCTCTTTTCGGCATGAAGGATACCACCTGCTTCCGCCTGATACACGGAGAAGCCGACTTCCTTCCGGGAATCGCGGCAGACTGCTATGGAAGGGAAATACGTCTGATCGTCTCATCGCGCTTTGCATCGGCATTCCTTCCAGCGATCGCGGCAGAGCTCGATGCCATGCTTCATCCTTCTATAATAGAGGCCACTGTAGACAGGTCCTTCGCATCTGCAGAGGGACTGCCGGAAAGGACCAGGACATTCAAGGATGGCATTGAATGCGGAGAGGACAGCAGCCGCGGCAACGTAAGGTTCATAGAGGATGGGATCATCTTCGAAGCAGCGCCAGGGAGAGGACAGAAGTCCGGATTCTACTGCGATCAGCGTGACAACAGGGGAATCGTAGAGAAAGCCGCTGCAGGAAGGACCGTGCTTGACCTCTTCTCATATACAGGGGCCTTCACGCTCCACGCACTGAGAGGCGGCGCCATCTCTGTCGATGCCGTCGATTCATCTGAATCAGCGCTGCGCCATCTGCTTTACCAGGTGCATATAAACGAGGATGAGAAGACAATAGCGCCAGGATCAAGGGAAAAGGTCACTATCACAAGCGCGGATTGCTTCGACTATATAAGGACGGTAGAGAGCGGCAAGTACGATATGATGATCCTCGATCCGCCAAAGCTCGCGAAGACAAAAGCAGCGCTGGACAACGCGATGAAAGCATATAAGGATCTCAACAGGGTGGCGATGCTCAAGATAAGGAACAATGGGATAATAGCCACATTCTCATGCTCTGCGGCAATGAGCGTGGAGAACTTCCGCATGATGCTCTCATGGGCAGCAGCTGATGCTGGTGCAGAGATACAGCTTCTGCGTACGCTGAGCGCGGGGGAAGATCACCCTGTAAGGCTGTCCTTTCCTGAAAGTGAGTATCTGAAAGGCTGCCTCATCCGGGTAATAAAGGATTAGTCCTCCCCTTCAAGTGTCTCCTTCTTGCGTCTCAGATACTTGATCTCGGAAGGAGTGCGCTCCCCTTTCTTCATCTTGCGCTTCTCGCCAAGCGATGCCTTCAGGATCGACCTGTTCCTCCTGTCAGATATGATTATGTTGCCGACAGCTGCCACAAGGGCGCAGAGGAACAGAAGGAAGATCCAGGCATAGGGGCTGTCCATTCCCGGCAGATGGACATTCATTCCGAAGAATCCGGTGATGAACGTAGGGAACATCAGAGAAAGGGAGATGACTGTCAGGCGCTTCATGATCACGTTCATATTGTTTCCGATGACAGAGGCGAACGCATCCATCGTGCCGGTGAGGATATCAGAATAGATATTCGCCATCGCGATAGCCTGCTTGTTATCGGTGATGCTGTCCTCCAGGAACTCCTCCTCCGCCTCATTGTTGACCTTGAAATAAGGCGTCTTCTGAAGCTTTTCAAGAAGCAGCTCATTGCCTGTAAGGCCAGTAGTGAGATATACAAGCGACTTCTGTATCTGCAGAAGCTGTATAAGCTCATAGTTCATGATTGATTTCTGCAGCTGTTCCTCGACTATATCCTTCTGCCTGTTTATGTACTTCAGCAATCTGATATATACAAGAGCCGCACGGCCAAGTATGGATATCACGAACCCTTCCTTTGTCTCGACAGGGCACTGCCTGAAGCGATGGCGGGCGAAATCATCGATGACGACGCTGTCACCGCGGCATATCGTGATCACCTTGTCAGGGAACAGGACTATGCCGAGAGGGATCGATGTGCGCTCAAGCGGTTTCTCATCATCCTCTTCGCTCGATGGAAGACGGCAGATTATCACAGTATACTCATCTTCCTTCTCTATTCTGCTCTGTTCATCTATATCCATGATATCAGCAAGAAGCTCCGATGATATGAGATACTCATCGGTAAGGATCGAGATATCATCCTTATCAAGCTCCCTGGCATCAATCCAGGTGAATTTCTGATTTGGGGATAAATCCGTTCTTTTTGTGATCATCTGGCCCTCCACAGCCTTCTGACCACGCTCAGGAGATGACAGAAGGCTTCATATAGTACATCTAGGTAAAGGGTTAGTACTGCCGCCTTCGTCCATTTTGTCTCTCCTCATCGAGAGGATGTTAGCACAACTGCAGATAAAGGAAAACTCCCCGGAACGCGAAAAGATGCTCCCGGGGAAATGCGTGTCAGATAGCAGAATAAGGATCGAGGAAATACTCTTTCCTCTCCGCTTCATACAGCCCGAGCGGATCGGGTGGCAGCAGGATATCCTCACAGCCAAGCCCGAATGTTTCCAGGACGTTTCCGCCGAAGGCCTTCCTGAGCCTGTCTTCGCTGCATCCGGCTTTCCTGAGCCTGAAGAGCAGGAGATCCATCCCTGGGAGCCCGGGGATGCCGGAAGCTCCCTTCTCCTTATCCTCTCTCGTATGCGGCGCATGGTCTGATTCAGCCCAGTCAATCGTTCCGTCAAGGAGAGCTGAGAAGACTGCAGCCCTGTCCTCCTCGCTTCTGAGCGGCGGGTTCATCTTCAGCATCAGGCTGCTGTTCTCCGCGTCCTTCCTTGAAAGAAGCGCATGGTGCGGAGTCGCACCCATCGTAATTCGAAGATCAGAGCGTACGGATCTGACATACTCTATAGTGCTTGCTGCAGATACATGGCAGATATGCAGCGTTCCTTCAAAACCTGTCTCAACGGCAATGGAGACAAGATCCTTCACGCTCTCCGTCTCAGCCTCTGCCGGGCGCGCATCGCTATGTGTCCCATACTGACCGGGAACATAAAGCTCAGGATGCAGAAGCTCCTCCTTCTCAGCATGGACAGCCAGGACGCCTTTATAGCCAAGACGCTTCAAGGCCTGGAACACCTTCCTCTGGTTATCAATGCCTATTATCCCCATGTTGCCTGTACTGTGGCCGGCAAACATCTTCAGCCCGACAACCAGTGGGAAAAGCTCTGAATGGAGCGATACGACCTCCTCGATCTGTCTCTCATCATTGGTGAGGCCTGCATACAGATGATACGAAACTCCCGTCCTCTCCGCCGCCTCCCCTCCAAGGGCAAGGCGTTCAAGGATCACAGAACGTGACGTGCATGCCGGGTCTGTATTCGGCATGTCAAAAAGGTGGGTAAAGCCCAGACGTGATGCAACAGATAATCCATGCAGCACAGTCTCCTTTCCGTCCTGCTTCCAATCTCTCAGATGGACATGAGGATCTATCATAGGGTTACGTTATTCTCCTTCAGCGTCTTCCATGTGAAGAACGTGCCTTCCTTGCAAGGCAGATGAGAGCCGCATACGCACTCCCCGCACATGCCGATACCGCACATGGTGTTCTTCTCCATCGAAAGATATATCCTGTCATCAGGCAGGCCAAGCCTCTCTGCCTTCATTGCAGCTCCTTCCATCATCTTCCCCGGTCCGACGACATAGAGTGCTGTGTCTCCGGCAAGATCAGACTCAGAAATCGTATCAAGCACGCGTCCAGGCTTGCCGTCATCAGCTACGGCGGTGAACTTGCCATAGGAAGAAAGAACATCCTCAAGAGGCTCCTTCCCGTCTGAAAGCTTCACGACACCGACCCTTATATCCATGGCTGTGCCATCTTTTGCCAGCCTTTCTGCAATGAGCGGAAGGACCGCGGCTCCTGTGCCGCCTCCTATGAGAAGAGCCTTCTCTGTCTTCTCATAGACCATGGGGCTGCCATATAGTCCGCGAGTGTATATAGTGTCGCCTTCGCAGAGCTCGAAAAGAGATGACGTGAACTGCCCTCTCTTCTTTATAAGGAATGTCAGCGGATCATTCACAGCTACCGAGAACGGCTTCTCTCCCTTTCCCGGAACCCATAGGAACACGAACTCACCTGGCTCTGCATGGCTCTTCCCGTCGAGGGTGAACACAACCACATCATCGCCATAAAGCTCTTTCTTCACTATCTTGTGCGGAGTGTATTCGAGAGCATTCCCCTTCGACAGATAAGCAGACGTGTCCTTCCCGTTCTTGACTGCAGAGAAGAACGCTTCCCAGTCCTTCGGGTGGACACGGGAGATTGCAGAACCGATTCCGACGCTGTCAGCACCGGCTGCGACCATACGCCTTGCATCCTCTGCAGATGAGACACCGCCCATTCCAAGGATTATGGGATTATCGCCTATCCTCTCCCTTATGGCACGGATGGCCTTGATAGCCTCTTCCTTTACCCACTCTCCAGAGGCACCGCCCTTGCCGCCAAGGTTGTTGTTCAGGATCGGGGCACCGGACTGTGGCTCGATATAAAGCTTAGGGCCGACTGTGTTTATGGCGGAGATGCCGTCCGCACCTGCTTCTATGACAGCTTCAGCTATATCGGCTATATCAGGGACATTGGGCGTGAGCTTCACGACAAGCGGTGACTTGCGTCCTGGATAAGATGAGACAATCTTCCTCACATAGTCAGAAGCGATGGCCTTATCTGTACCGATCGAGGCGCCGAACCCAGCAGCCGCGTGCGGGCACGAGAAATTAAGCTCCAGGATATCAGCAACAGGATCGAAAGCCTTTACAAGAGTTATGAAATCATCTGGATTCGACGCGGCAAGGGAGACACAGAGAATCGCCCTCATGCCCTTCTCCCTTATCTCCCTCAGCTCCTTCAGCGCTGTATCCATGCCTGGGTTGCGCAATCCTACAGAATTGCCGAAGTCGCCAGGGGACGGAGAACAGACCACTGGCTCCCTGTTGCCCGGAGTAGGGACAACCTGGAAGCTCTTCGTCGTTATTATATCCACGCTGGGGATGGATCGGTCGAAAAGCTCTATAAGCTCCTTCTTCGTCGACGCGACGCCCGAGACAGTCGCGAGATGTATCTCTCCCCTCTTGTGGCTTCCTTTGAGAAAAGACAGCGCATCCATCAGAGGGCAGCCTCATCAAAGAGCTTGTGGATAGCTTTCATGCACTGGTCAAGCCAGTCTTCAGGAGCAGCGCCTTTCTTCCATGGGTGCGTCAGTCCTGAAGATGAGTTTATGCGGGCAAGAGCAAGCTCATAGCCTGCTTCCTTCATCATCGATATGACATCACCTGCGCTTCCTCCCTGGCTGCCTACCCCTGGAATGAGCATCGGTATATCCTTTCCGGAATATATTGATGCGATCGCGCCAAGCTCCTTAGGGCTTGTTGCTCCGACTACGGCGCCTATTCCCGGATGGTCCGTGCTCCATGCGATGATATGATGCGCGACTGCCGCATACAGAGGATAAAGCTCCTTCTCATCGACTTTGTCCAGCACGGTCTGGTCCTGGAAATCAACAGCGCCAGGGTTCGATGTGCGGTTGAGGACATACACTCCCTTATCCTGATAAGAGAACGGGAGGACAGAATCATGGCCCATATAAGGGGAGACTGTCACAGCATCGGCTTTCCAGCAATCGAATGCCTCACGGGCGTAGTTCTCGCTTGATTTCGCAATATCACCACGCTTGCTGTCGAGGATTACGGGAATTCCTGGGAAATATGTCTCAAGGAGCTCAAGGACATCAACAAGGGCAAGAGAGCCTGAGAAATCCTCTGCCCTAGGATCATCGAGCGACTGATAATACCCTATATTCGGCTTGAATGCGGCAGGGGCAATCCCCTCCAGCCTCATCCTCCTGAAGAGCTCCGAGAAATATGAGCCGATACGCTCGCGTACAGAAGCCTCAGACTGAGGCAGCACGGAAAGCACGGGATCGAGGCCCATACATACGATATTGCCGCTTTCTTTCGCGCTCTCCCTGAGAAGATCTATGTAGCTCATGCCTTCACCTCCCTTGGGAATCCTCTCTTCTCTCCCCAGCCGAACGGATCCTCCCTCCACTCGTGGAGAGCGGCAGCCGCCTCGCCGGAGATGTATCCTGTCTTCTCGGCAGTCCTGACCATCACGTCATATGAGAGGATCGTGTGGAACTCGCAGGACTGTGCGGCAAAGGCATCCTCGGCTGTCTTGAATCCATATGTGAAGATCGCAAGGCAGAGATCGCAGACGCCTCCAGCGTTCCTTATCGCCTCAACAGCCTTCAGCGATGATGAGCCTGTAGAGATAAGGTCCTCGATCAGAAGCACATGCTTGCCATCATATGAACCGCTCTGGCCAAGGCCTTCAATCTGATGGCCAAGCCCATGGTCCTTCGATGATGACCTGACATAGCTGAGAGGCTTGTAGATCATATCAGCAAGGCTTGTAGCATGAGGGATGCCGGCAGTGGCTGTGCCAGCTATATTGTCAATCTGGACATCCATCGAATCGAGTATGTCCGCAAACGCATCGCGGATCAGGGCCCTGTATTTCGGCTTTGCCAGGAACTGCCTGTTATCATTATAGATCGGCATGCGATAGCCAGACACCCATGTGAAAGGGTTATCTGTCGAAAGCCTTATGGCCCCCAGCTCAAATGCGCCTTTTGCAAGTATAGGCCCGTAGTATTCAGTTATTTCTTCCAGTTTCTTCATGTTGCTCATATTACTATCTTACCATCCATTAATGCTTTTTCCAAATTTCCTTGAAGCTGTGGAAACGTCCGCAGTATGCGCATGCGAAGTGTCCGTCCGGCGTACGTATGAACGATGATGGCACTCCCTCCCCGTTGACAGGGTTGGATATGCAGGCCTCGTTCTGGCAGCAGAGATCATCGAAGTTATAGATGCGAGGAGGCATGTGAGTCCTGTACTTCTCGACGACACGTCCGTCCTTGATGATATTCAGCGTGCAGTGCGGCGCTACCGCTGCAAGCCTCTTGAGGTCCTTCCTCTCAAGCGTCCTGCAGCCGGGGCGGAAGATTATCCCCTTGTACTTGCCATCTGAACCTGTGGAGATCCACTCGCCGCCTCGTCCGTCATCCAGCCCCAGGACAGATGAGATAAGGCGCATATGCGTGCGGATATCACCAGGATCATCGCCCTTGCAGATATGGTCGATTACTATCCCGTCTGATATCGGCCTTACGCCCTCTGAGTAGTTCTTGTCCTTCTTCTTACCTGATGGCTCGACGCGGATTATATATTCCTCGGTCTTCAGATCTGAATCGTGCTCGCCAGGAACCGGAACGTAATCATCGCCAATCCGTCCTGCTATAAGGGAAAGAAGCACCATACGGCAGTACATACCGTTTATAGCCTGGCGTTCCCAGCCATTGAGGTCAGTCTTATCAAGCCATGTAGGGATCGTCGGATGCTCCTTATGGCGCGGAAGCGGATGGTAGAACTTCGTACCTGGCTTGAGAAGAGGAAGGAAGTCCTTCCTGAACGTGATGGCCTCCCTCAGGACATCCTGCTTCTGCAGTATCCTCTCGCCCATCCTTTCAAGCTGTGGGCGGGTGAAGTACCAGAGCCTTGCGACATCGCCTTTCCTAAGATACTCCTCGATTGATGGATATAGAGTAACCTCAAAACCGTTCTCGTTCATCTTCTCGATGTAGCTTTCAGGCATCATAAGCTCGCTTGGGGCAATCAGATCGACCTTGACGTGGTTGAAGATCTTCAGGCCGTCTGCCTTTGAATGCACGGTGCGTCCATGGTACAGGTCACCGACAAGCGCCACATGTATGCTGTCGAATGACATATCGAGATCCTCAAGGAAAGAGAACTCATCAAGGAGCTCCTGCGTCGGGTGCTCATGCTTGCCGTCTCCAGCGTTTATGAATGCGGGACGGTACGGAAGCCCGTTACGCTCAGCATACTCCGAGCATTCCTCCGAGAGCCACTTCGTCAGCCCTTCCACCTTGCTCCTCACTATGAAGATGCGGTTGCTGTACCCTGAAAGCATATTGAAGGTATCTGCATAGCTTTCACCCTTGTTTATTGATGATGAGGAACAGAGGAGCTCTGACACTTTCGCATGATGGAACTTCGCAGCGTTCCTGAATGACTCCTTCGTTCTTGTGCTGTCCTCAAGGAAGACCTCATAGATACCGAAGTCCGGATCATTGATCCTGAACTTATCCATAGTCTTCTCATCACCTGAAAGTATGGCCTCCTTCAGCTCATGCACCTTCTGGAAGAAGTAGCGGCGCTCATTGATTGAGAAATCCTCGATGACACACAACGACCTTGAAGCGAAAACATTCATCTACACTCACCTCTCGACAATAAAAAAGCCGGATAACACCCGGCACATAACAAACAAAAAAAGAAACACTCAGGCCCAAGAAACCATCTTGCTTTGTCCAAAGCCATTTCCAAGGTCATCTGAGCCTCCTTCGGACTAGGATATCAAAAAGTCTGCAGATATGTCTATACGGAAAAGAAAATGCAATCGCCTCCACAGATCATAAGAAGAGGGCTGCATGGAACAGCCCTCCGTACCGGTTACTTGCCGATCTTCACTTCTATATGCCTTGGCTTCTCTTCAGGAAGCTTCGGAAGCGTAACAGTAAGTATTCCATTCTCGAAGCTTGCGCTTATCGCGCTCTCATCCAGTCCGTCAGGCAGGCTGAAGGACCTTGAGAATGATGTATGGCGCCTCTCCTTCACAAGATACTTGCGGCCTTCCTTCTCATTATCCTTCTCATCAGTCTCTCCTGAGATATGAAGGACATGCTTCTCAACATAGAGCTTTACGTTGTTCTCGCTGAATCCTGGAAGCTCAGCCTTGATCGTGAACTCATCCGCTGTCTCCTCTATATCCACAGCAGGAACCTTTGCAGAGTATGCACCCCACGCATTCAGCATCGAATCAAAGAAATCATCAAAGAGCGATACATCTCTCCTTCCATCATATTTAGATACTTCATTAGCCATTTTATGTGCCTCCTATACTTTCTATATCTATGTCCTTTCGGACACAAACAATATAGCAAAAGGCGTGCCAACTTTCATATTTATATATGGTATAAATAATTATATAAACTGATGATTTCATTCCAGCTTCTGCTTATGGACAAAATGAGCCAAGAGAGGACATCAGGGCGCGAAAAAGTGTCATTTTGATTCACTATCAATCGGGGAAAGCCCAAAACGAGGCAAATAAGGGCAAAAACAAAGGCAACCCACCTTGAACCATTGTCCTTAGACGGATTGCCATCATTTTTCATCGATGGTCCGGAACCCACATCCACTGTTGGCTTTTGCCACTCAATGGTCCGGATTACATCTCTTTAGCAGGGGCAGGACTCGAACCTGCGACCTCCGGGTTATGAGCCCGACGAGCTGCCAACTGCTCTACC
>CASFMA010000006.1 GCA_949295675.1 uncultured Spirochaetales bacterium
AAATATCGGCATACAGATTATCGATGCGGTAGCGCCGGCCTCCAGCTTCGGTGACCTGCAGCTTGATGATATATTGAAGGATCTGCTTTCTTCGATGAACAGCGGAAGCGAAGGAGGAAGCAACTGATGAAGAAGATATCCCTGATAATTCTTGTCATTATGATTTGTGCAGGAAGCGTATTTGCGACTATCGGTAAATATGATGCGGTCTCTTCTACTTACAGTGCTGTTGCCGAGCCTTATGTCCCGATGAGCGCAAGGATGCTTGGAATGGGAAGCGCTGGACTTGCGATTCCTGGCCGCAGCGATGCTTTCTTCATCAATCCTGCCGCTCTCGGCGCAGGGCATTTTGAGCTTTCTCTCCCTTATGTCCAGTTCACTCTCTATCATCCGTATGACTTCCTTGCGAAAGGTGAGGATGGCAAGAGCCTTCTTGATAACATAATCGATGGAATCGGCGATACCAGCGATTCAGATGCCCAGGCCGCCATAATCTCCGATCTTCTCGGACTGGTAAAGTCAGGATATGGCAAGATCCTTGATCTTGATACAGGTGTCTCATTCACTGCGAATGGTTTTGCCTTGGGCGTATTCGCGAATGCTTCTCTCCATACATATGCGGAAGTTGGCGGTATGGATGCACAGCTGATCGGCGAGACAAACGCAGTTGCCGTCCTTGGATTCGGGCATAGGTTTGAGCTGCCTATGGACTTCTCCCTTGATGTAGGCGCGACTGTCCGCTTCAATTATTTGGCCTATTCCGAGGCTATCGGCAAGGACACTCTTCTGGATATGTTCGGAGATGGATCTGAGGATTTCAAGATCGAGGATGCTCTTTCCGGAGTAAGCCTGATGGCTGGCTGGTCGCTTCCTATCGATGTCGGCGTGAACCTCAACATGCCTTATGGCTTCAGCTTCGGCGTGGTTGCCAGGAACATCAACGGAAATTACCACATGGCTGTGCATGACTATGATAGCCTTCTCGACGATCCTTTTGGAAATAGCGGCGTAGAGCGTTTCACATTAGGTTCGGACTTCTCGCTTGATACAGGTGTCGCATGGCAGTGGGATAACCCATGGTTCCGTCCGACCATCGCTGTTGATATCGTTGACTGGGTTGGGATGTGCCAGGAGCCTCTCGGTTTCAGGACGTTCCTTACGCACCTGAATGTCGGAGCGGAGATAAGGCTTCTCAGCTTCCTTGACATCAGGGCTGGAATGAGCCAGGGCTATTTCTCGCTTGGCGCCGGGCTTGACCTCTGGGCGATCAAGGTTGATATGGCATACTACTGGAAGGAATTCGGAGAGACTGCCGGTGATTATGGCCTTGATGGATTCACAGTGAGATTCAATATAGGTTTTGATAAATAATCATATCTTTATCATATGCAAGGCCAGTGCTTCCTGTACTGGCCTTATTACGTTTCATATATAAGATGTTCACGTTGTATATTTCCATTAGGTAGTGGATTCATTCTGCTTATCTCCGATAATCCGCTGCATTTTGTCTTTTCTATGAATATCTGTGGAAGATTTTCCGCTTTACTGTCAGCATTTCTCTTTTATACTGGAATTAATCAGGATGCTGGCAGTCCTGTCACGTCCTGAGAAGGACGGTGTTTATGACTGTGTCGCTGAACGTTTTCTATCTGCTTTCGTTCCTCGCTGCCATCATCGCTTTCCTGTTTGCCCTTTATCTATATCTCTGGGTCAAGAAGGAGAGGGTAGAGAACAACAGGATAGAGGAGGTCTCAAAGCTTATTGCTGAAGGGGCCCGGACATTCATGGGGAGGGAGTACAGGATACTCGCGATATTCGCCTCTGCCGTAGCTGTGATAATATTCATCCTGCTGCCGACCCCGATCTGGACTGGTGGGGTTATGGACAACATCATGATGGTGGCTGCATATATTGCAGGCACGGTGCTTTCCGCGATTGCCGGCAAGATCGGCATAATGGTTGCAACTCTTTCAAACGGACGCACTGCAGAGAAAGCCCAGCATGGCCTGAAGGATGCTTTCCTTGTCGGATTCAGAGGCGGGGCTGTCATGGGGCTGCTTGTTGTCGGGTGCTCGCTCTTCGGGGTTGCTGCTGTATTGATGATCGCAGGAGATCCCTCGATAATCCTTGGCTTCTCGTTCGGTGCAAGCTCACTTGCCCTGTTCGCGAAGGCCGGAGGCGGTATTTTTACCAAGACAGCTGATGTTGCCGCGGACCTTACAGGGAAGGTAGAGCTTGGAATCGCAGAGGATGACCCAAGGAATCCTGCAGTGATTGCAGACAATGTCGGTGACAACGTCGGCGATGTCGCAGGAATGGGAGCAGATCTCTTCGATTCAAATGTCGCGGCCATGGCATCTGCGCTTGTGATAGCGGCATCCCTTTCTGACAGCGCATCAGCCATAGCGATGGTCTTCTGCTACTCGATTCTCGGGCTGATTGCATCGATGATCGGAATAGCCACGGCGAAGGTAGGGAAGGATGGAAATCCTACTCATGCCCTCAATTCCTCGACATATGTGACGACTGCCGTGTATCTGGTGCTTACCGCGCTGGCCACAGCCTTCATAGATGGTTTTTCATGGAGGATCTGGATCGCGGCAGCTACAGGGCTTCTAGTAGGGGTCATCATAGGCATAACGACTGATTATTTCACAGATGATACGAAGCCGATCGTCAAGAGGGTTGCGAAAGCGTCGGCAATAGGGCCTGCCTTCACCATATTATCAGGCATCTCATATGGATTCATATCGGCGCTCCCTGCAATGGTAGGCATCGCTGTCTCCGCCCTTGTCGCTTATCTTGTATGCGATCCCGCAGGTCCTGGCTATGCGATATTCGGGATAGCGATGTCCGCCGTCGGCATGCTGTCGATTGTCGGCATGATAATCTCGAACGACGCATATGGTCCTATCGTGGATAACGCAAGAGGCCTGGCTGAGATGGGAGGCCTTGGCGAGGAGACGATAAGGGTTGCTGATGAGCTTGACAGCGCAGGCAACACAGTCAAGGCTGTGACAAAGGGATTCTCCATATCTGCAGCAGGTCTTACTGTGATATCTCTTCTCGGTGCATTCATGTCAGAGGCCAATGCCGCCCTCGCATCAGCAGGCAAGGAGCTGATAGCAGGATTTGACATAATGGATCCTAAGGTGTTTTTCGGAATACTTGTCGGAGCTTCGATCCCGGCGCTGTTCTCTGCTCTTCTCATCCTTGGCGTCGACAGGAATGCAGAACGCATGGTCAAGGAAATACACAGGCAGTTCGATACCATCCCAGGCCTTAAGGAGGGCAGTGCCTCTCCTGACTATGGCAAGTGCATAGATATAGCTACGACAGGAGCGCTCAGGGAGCTTATACCTGCAGGCCTTGCAGCTATTGTCGCCACGCTTCTTGTAGGATTTGTCGCAGGCCCGTCTGCCATAGGCGGCTTCCTTCTTGGGAATATAGTATCAGGGCTCCTCATAGCGCTTCTCATGTCTAATGCAGGAGGCCTCTGGGACAACTCGAAGAAATACGTGGAGAGCGGGCATGAGGGTGGAAAGGGCAGCGATGCCCATAAGGCTGCTGTGATAGGAGACACTGTCGGAGATCCTTTCAAGGATACAGCAGGCCCATCGATCAATACACAGATCACGGTGGTGTCCCTTACAGCATCCCTATGCTCTGCGCTGTTTGTCGTCTTCTCGATATTCTGATGAAAAGAGCGCTGGTTCTCCGCCAGCGCTCATCTGTTCAGGCTTTCACCTGCTCGTCTTTCTTCTTCATTCCCATCTCATAGCCGACTATTGCTATAAGCACGACAAGTCCGAAGAGGTCTGTTATCGTGCCAGGGATCACCATGCACAGCCCTGCTATGCCGAGGATTATCCTGAGCGCCGGGTTAAGCCTCCTGACCAGGAATCCGTTCAGGCCTGCTGCTATTCCGAATATTCCGATTATCGCGCTTATGCAGATCTGTATGATCTCGAACACGCTTGTCACGTTCACGAAAAGCATTGCCGGGCTGAACGCGAAGACGTAAGGCACTATGAATGCCGCTATCGCGAGCTTTGTTGCCGTGAGCCCGGTCTTCATCGGATCTGACTTGGCTATTGCTGAGCCGGCATAGGCTGCAAGGGCTACAGGCGGCGTTATATCAGCGACGATGCCGAAGTAGAACACGAAGAAGTGAGCTGCTATCGTCTCGACGTTGAGAGCTATGAGGATAGGTGCGCACACTCCTGCCATGATGCAGTAGTTAGCTGTCGTCGGAACTCCCATGCCGAGGACTATGCAGCAGAGCATCGTAAGCACGAGAGCGATGATGACATAGCCATGAGAGAGCGAGACGATCGCGCCGAGGAGTATCGAGGCGAGTCCTGTCACGGTGATGCACCCTGATATTATTCCTGCTATGCCGCATGCGACCACGACTGTGATCGAGCCTCTTGTGCCCCCTTCGAAGGCATCTAGTATCCACATGAAGGAAAGGCTTGGCTTCTCTCCCTCCTCCTCTTCCTCCTCGCCATCCTTCGTGAATCCGATGTGAGGTATCAGCTTATGGATGACGCCCACGACGATTGCGACGATGATGGAGAGAGTTGCCGAATACGCCATCGTGTATGTATTTGAACCGACAAGATAGATGAGTGCGATCAGCGGGAGCAGGAGATAAAGCTCCTTGATAAGCTCCTTAGGCTTTGGAAGGTCTTCCTTTGGGATTCCCCTCATCCCCATCTTCTTCGCTTCAAGATGCACAGCGATGAATATGCCCGTGAAGTAGAGGATGGCAGGAAGTATTGCCATTACTGCGATGCGCCCATAAGGTATTCCTGTGAACTCCGCCATGAGGAATGCTGCAGCTCCCATGATCGGAGGCATTATCTGGCCTCCTGTCGATGCCGCTGCCTCTACTGCTGCCGCGAACTCAGGGCGGTAGCCCATCTTCTTCATCATCGGGATGGTGATCGATCCTGATCCTACTGTGTTCGCGACAGATGAGCCTGATGCCATTCCCTCAAGCGCTGATGCGACGACAGCGACCTTTGCAGGTCCGCCTGTGAACCTTCCGACAGCTGCATTTGCAAAGCGGATGAAGAAATCAGCAACTCCTGTCCGTTCAAGGAATGCGCCGAAGATTATGAATATGACTATGTATTTGACACACACACCGACAGGCGTGGAGAAGATGCCGTTCATAGTATAGAAAAGCGTTCTGATCAGCTGCATGACGCTCATCGCGAGGCTGAGGCCCGTACTCATCCCATTGTATACCGTATACAGGACAAGCACGCCCGCAACGCAGAGTATAGGCAGTCCGACGCAGCGCCGGCAGAGCTCAACAAGCGCAAGGATACCTATAGCGCCGATGACCATATAGACAGGATCTGCCATGATCCTTGCCGAGAGCCTGATAACAGTCATTGCATTTGCCGCATAGAAGAAGTATGCACCGGATCCAAGGACCATTATCACTATGTCATACCATGGGATGTGGTTTACGCGCTCGATCCCTTTCTTCACAGGAAAGGTGAGGAAGCCGAGCAGCACTATCATGCCCATGAAGAACGAGTACCGTATCTCCGGAAGTGTGGTGAGGAATATGGCGTCTATGATGCAGTACAGGGCAAATGCGGCCATGAGATAGTGGATGATAAGCTTAGGCACGCCTTCCCAGACCCTGATATTGGATTCCCTGTCATATTTCTTCATGACAGCTTCGACATCAGCCATCGTGCCGACCGATTCATCGTGGATGATCTTTTTTTCCTTCTCTTTCTCTTCTCTCAAATCATTCTCCTTGGAAAAATAAAGGGCTGCCGTCCGACAGCCCCGTCTGATTGGATGCTATCTCAGTTCGTCGGAACTTCGATTCCCTGTTCCGCAAAGTACTTTGCTGCGCCAGGATGATAAGGCACGTTCGTGATCGATGACGCGAATGCAAGGTCAAGCTCATTGCCCTTGTCATGGCTCTTTGCGATCTCTGCCTTGTCATTGAAGACCGTTGAGACAAAGTCATATACAGCATCTTCTGAAACGCTGTTGTTCGCTATGACCACAGCGGCAACCGCGACAGTCTGGCAGTCTTCGGATGTCCCGTATACAGAGGATTCGATCGTATATGGAGTGTAGTATGGCGATGTCTCAAGCAGAGCCTCGATATGCTCATTGTCTATCGATACGAGATATACCTTGTGTGTGCTTGCGAGTGTGGAGACTGCGACTGTAGGCGCGCCTGCGACGACGAATGCAGCATCGATCTTCCCGTCCTGCAGCGCATCAACGCTGTCACCGAAGCTCTGGTAGGTCGGCTTGATATCATTCTCCGTCATGCCATATGCACCGAGTATGTCGAGGGCGTTGTAGTACACACCGGATCCTGATGAGCCGATGGAGACAGTCTTTCCCTTCAGGTCAGCCACTGTCTTTATGTTAGGGTTGAGGGTCACGATCTGGACCTGCTCAAGATAGAGGGCAGCTACTGTCGAGAATCCATCTATGGCTCCTGTCTCTGCGAAAAGATTCGTGCCGTTGTATGCGTAGCTCATGACATCTGACTGGACGAAGCCAAGCTGGTAGCTTCCCATATCCATCATCTCGATATTGTCCTGGCTTCCTGCGCTCACGACCGCAGTCACTGAGGTGTCTGTCTCCGATGACACCCTCTGGGCAAGTATATTGCCGAAGCCATAGTATGTCCCCTGGTCTCCTCCTGTGCCGAATCTCAGGGTCTCGCTGCTTCCAGAGGCAAATACGGAAACGGCAAGCAGAGCAGCAACAGCAACAATCGCAATAGTTCTCTTCATAATCGTCCTCCTTTCCGGGAACCCCGGAAAATATAGTGTTTATTGATTGCATTTCAAAGGAATAGACAGGCAATCATTAAAATACTTAAGTCTATGATTAAGAATAGAAGGTCCAATGTCAAGGACAATATGTTAAATTTGTCCATCAAATTGTAAATTTTATGAATAAAAATGCAGAATGCTTGATAAATCTGCATGAATATACATCGCATATTGCACTGCAGCTGAAACATGGGTAGACTGCGGCCATGGACAACGAAGATAAGGGGATCAGGGAAGCGAAAGATGATGACCTGAGCTCTGCATGGAAGCCTGATGACGAGATCGTCCTTGAATGGGCGGGCAGGGCAGAGGGCATGAGCGAGGAGCAGTAGATTTGCCCTGATCGCAGCAGGCGGCAGCTTCCACATACAATCAGCAGTATTTTTCCTGACACATCCAGCAGATGTGTAATTCTGAACAACTTTTTGTTTTTGTTCTTGCTTATTTATGTAGGCTAGTGTAGAGTTGTGGCAAGAAGTGGGACAAAATCCCATGAAATGGTGGAAGAGATGCAGCTGCTTACAGGGATCTACAACGCTAAGTTTGACGATAAAGGTCGTCTCTCTTTGCCGTCGCGTCTCCGTACAGCGCTTGCATCTGAACAAGTTGTTATTCTCCCAGGGCTGGATGAAAACCACTTGATGCTGATGACACCTGAGTATTTTGAGAAGGAGTTCTCCGGGCCAATTCTCTCATCCCCAATGGCTATGCTCGATAAGAAGAAACGCATCCTGATCAGAAAGCTCATATCACCGGCACAATACGTTGACATCGACAGCTCCGGAAGAATAAACATCCCCCTCAAGGACAGGGAAAGATATTCCCTGCCCAACAAGGGTGAGGCTCTCCTTGTCGGTACGGGATATGCGGTGGAGATCTGGAATCCGGAAGTATACGATTCCTTCTCGGATGATGAATCCATCGCAGATCTTGTCCAAGGTATCTACGAGGAAGGCCAGTGATGGAAATAGTCCATTATCCTGTAATGCACCAGGAAGTGCTGGAGAATCTTCCGATCCCAGAGGGTGATTCACTGATGATTGACTGCACTACAGGAGAGGGTGGCCATACATCGCTTTTCCTTTCGGAGTATCCTGCTCTGAAGGTCATCGGGCTGGACAGGGACAAGGTGATACAGCAGAAGGCCATAGAGAGGCTGAAGCCTTTCGGCAATCGCTTCACACCGGTTCTTTCCTCGTTTGATGACTATCTCAGCACAGCAGAGCCAGAGTCTGCAGATGCTATTCTGTTCGATCTCGGGATAAGCATGTTCCATTATGTCGAGAGCGAGAGGGGTTTCTCGTTCAGACGCGATGAAGTCCTCGACATGAGGCTTGATCCAGATGATGGGATAAGCGCTGCGGATGTGGTGAACGGGTACTCGGAGGAAGCACTGGCTGATGTGATCTACCGGTATGGAGAGGAACGGTATTCAAGGCGCATTGCACGGGCCATAGTGGAAAGGCGCCAGGAAAAGGAGATCGAGCGATCTGCTGAGCTTGCGGACATCATCTTCCATGCTGTTCCCCGGGATTACCGATACGGCCGCATACATCCAGCCACCAGGACTTTTCAGGCTTTGCGGATAGAGGTCAATGGCGAACTATCAAAGATCGAACCAGCTTTGGAAAGCGCCATCAGGGTCCTCAGGAAGGGTGGTCGCATCGGTGTCATAACATTCCACTCCCTTGAGGACAGGATCGTGAAGTGGTTCTTCAAGGAAGAGGCTACCAAGGAGCAGCCCGCGATCCGGATCATAACCAAGAAGCCGATTGTCCCGACGGAAAAGGAAGAGGAGGAGAATGCGCCCTCTCGCAGCGCAAAGTTAAGGGTAATCGAAAAGATCTGAGGTGCTTTATGAAAGATATTGAACTCAACATGAATGTGACAACGCCTGTCAAATGCCTTGTCATCGCTATGCTTTCTCTTATGTTCCTGGTTACCCTTATCCCTCTTTGGCAGATCGGAGCCAGAAGCAATGCAGCAGCTTTCCCCAAGGCCAGTGCCGAGGCTATTGACGCAGAGAAGGAAGGCAAGGCTCTGATGGCCGCTGTTGCCGCGGGATTGCCTGAGGATGAAGGCGAGTTCCTCATGACTGCATCTATGTGAATCGGCAGATGTTGTGTATAATCCATGACTATGCCAAGGATTCCTTCAGAACGAAGCTATGATGATATAACATACAAGGCAGGAGATAACCGGATCAACGCATCCGGCTCTTTCTCTCCCTTCACGTTCCTCTGCATCACTCTTATCCTTACATTGCTGGGACTTGTGGTGCTTTATAGTGCTTCATATTCCAAGGCGATAGGCCTTGGCTATCCTCATTACCATTATTTTGCGCGTCAGGCGCTTTGCATAGCTGCCACTGTGCTGGCAGGAGCTCTCCTGACAATGCTTCCGCTGGATGTGATGGCAAAGGGCTTTCTCCTGCTCCTTCCGCTATCGGTGGTGCTTTCCGTCCTGTCATTCTTCCCCGGCTTCTCATTCGGTGGGATGCTTATGATCGGAGGATGCCCCGTGCTGCAGCCTGCATCCCTGGCATTGTTCGCATCTGTCTTCACTGTCGCTGGGCTATTGCCGTATACAGATGAGGAGAGGAGCCTCCGGTCTGTCATATCCGCAGTCATCTCGCTCATTGTCCTTGAGGCGTTGATACTCCTTTCCGGCGGTATCCCATGGTTTGCTGTTTCCTCCCTTGTCATACTTCTCATGCTGAGGCGGTCCCGCATGCCGAAGCTGGCGATATTCCTTGCATTTCTGCTGATGGCAGGGGCTGGAATCGGGGCAGCGTTCGCCTTCCCCTCAATTCTTTCACCGGTATTCTCATCGGCCATGCCTGTGGCTGACAAGGCCATCTATGACAGTGCGCTCTCCATATCAAGGCAGGCGATCGCAGATGGAGGCATCGCAGGCGCAGGCCTTGGAGCCGGCCTGTACAAGCTTGGCGAGCTTGTAAGTCCTGAGTCCCAGTACATATTCGCGGTCTTTGCTGAAGAGCTTGGCGGGATCGGCATGGTATTCCTTCTCATTCTCTTCATACTTTATCTTGTCATAGGGGTGAGGACATCAAAGAGGGGAATCGAGAGAGAGGACGGATTCTCAGCATCCCTGAGCTATGGACTCTCCATGATGATTGCGCTGAAGGCATTCTCCAATATGCTCTATGTGTCAGGTATCGTGCCGCTTCCAGGCATAATGCTTCCATTCTTCAGCTATTCGCTCTCTGAATGCGTGATCACGATGCTTTCATCGGTGATCCTCTACCGCTTGGTCTATAAGATGGGGAGGAAGCATGAGTCCTGACAGGAAAGCCATCATCCTCACATCGCCTTTGCTGGCCATTTCGATAGTGGCCGCTTTCTCTCATCTCGGAGGGCTGAGGATCTCTGATATCGATACGACAGCGACGACTCCCGCGATAGAGAGCCACCTGCTTCCGCTGAAAGGGCTGCCGTATCTTTCATCTGAGAGATCTGACGCGATCAAGGCCATTGAGGAGCTGGGCTACATCGAGGGTGTCGGTTCCAGCATCGAGGACGGTACGCTCAGGATCGTTCCGGAGTATAAGGCAGATGGGATAGTGGTTCTTTCTGGAAATGGCGCCTTCGTCGTATATCCTGGCGAGGCGGCAGCTGTTGACCTGAGGGACGTGCCGTATCTCATCTCAGTCTATCCATATGCCGAGATAGGCAATGAGGAGATGGATTTCTTCATCTCATTCGGCTTTGATTATGATTTCTTTGCAGGAGAGGCGGGGGAAGCAGGGCTTCCATCTTCCATCCACCATGCTCTTGATGATAATGTAAGTGACAAGGGGGCAGTATCAAAGGTATTGCCTCCAGGTTTTGAGGGGTAGGGCGTTGGTTTCTGATAAGACTCTTGTTGGACTAGACATAGGTACAAGCTGGGTGCGGGCCGCGATCGGATCTGTATCGCGTGACGGCAACTTGATGATCGAGGCGATCTCCGAACGTGCGAGCGATGGCGTGAGGTCCGGATCCATAGTCAACATCGAGCAGACTCTCAAGGTCATCAATGCTGTGATATCAGACGCAGAGCTTCAGGCCGGTACGGAGGTTTCCTCCATGATACTCGGTGTCGGCGGTGATCATATCAGGGGCATACAGTCTTCAGGCGTCGTCGGCATCCAGAGCAAGGACCAGGAGATAAAGAGGGAGGACATAAGGCGTTCGATCGATGTCGCAAGGGCAAGGGAGCTGCCGAAGGATACAGAGATCATCCATACGCTCGTGCAGGATTTCCAGGTGGATTCAAGGTCAGGCATAAAGGATCCTATAGATATGCTGGGCCACAGGCTTGATACGAGCGTCCTTCTTGTGACAGGCTCATCATCCATTTGCCAGAATCTCAGGAAATGCGTGCAGAAGGCAGGGCTTCAGGTCCAGAGGATGGTATTGCAGAGCCTGGCTGACAGCGAGGTCGTGCTTGCTCCTGACGAGAAGGAGATGGGGGCCCTCGTCATAAACATTGGCTCAGGGACGACAAATGCAATCGCATATATACAGGGCGCTCCTGTCTACTGCGGAGGAATCCCGCTTGGAGGTGACAATGTCACCGGCGATATCGCATACATGCTGCAGATCCCGCGTGCGGCTGCCGAATCGCTGAAGATATCGGATGGCTGCTGCCACACTCCTTCTGTGTCTGAGAGCGAGATGGTCATAACTCCGGCTGTCGGAGGCAAGCCATCGATAAGATTCCCGCGAAAGGAGCTTGCAAAGCTCATAGAGCCAAGGATGGCTGAGATATTCTCCATGCTTTCAGGAGAGATGGAGAAGCATGATGTGGCCGGGACATTCGGGGCCGGGATAATCCTTGTAGGAGGCGGTGCGCTTCTTTCAGGCGCGACGGAGCTTGCCTCCGAGATCTTCAGGATGCCTGCGAGGATAGGCTTCCCTGAGGCTATAAACGGTCTTGACCGTATGTATATCGATCCACGGTATTCGACTCTTCTTGGACTGCTGAGGATCGAGGCAAAGAAGTATAGGGAGAATCCGAATCTCGGACAGTCCAGCAAGGAAAAGCCGGGACTTGGCGGAAAGGTCAGGAATTTCTTCGGAAAGCTATTTTGAGAGGTGCAGCATGGGTATGGATTTTGATATTTTCGACATCGAAGACGCAACAGCTACGGAACAGGCCGCTCCTACGATAATAAAAGTCGTCGGAGTCGGTGGCGGCGGCGGCAATGCCGTCAACAGGATGATCGCATCAGGACTGAGGAAGGTTTCATTCGTTGCCCTCAATACAGATGTGCAGGCCCTGCAGCGCTCGAATGCCCAGACGCGCATAGCAATAGGGAAGGAGCTGACTGGAGGCCTTGGCGCTGGAGGCGTGCCTGAGATCGGCGAGAAGGCCGCTATTGAGTCGAAGGAAGAGATAAAGGCGGAGCTTGAGAACTCCGATATGATATTCATAACAGCCGGCATGGGCGGCGGAACGGGAACAGGAGCTGCCGCTGTCGTCGCTGAGATAGCGAAATCATGCGGCGCGCTGACTGTAGCTGTAGTCACCACGCCTTTTGCGTTCGAGGGCAAGAAGAAGCTGATGCTTGCGCAGCAGGGCATAGAGAAGCTGCGCAAGCAGGTGGATACCCTCATCCTCATACCTAACCAGCACCTTCTCAAGGTCGTTGAGAACAACACGCCGATCAAGCAGGCATTCCTGATCGCCGACAGTGCCCTTCTCCAGTCCGTGCAGGGCATTTCCGACCTGATAACAGAGCCGGGCGAGATCAACATAGACTTCGCTGATGTCAAGACTGTCATGAAAGGCAAGGGTGACGCTCTTATCGGGCTTGGCTTCGGAGAAGGCGAGAACAGGGCTGTTGACGCTGCCCGCCTCGCGATATCGAATCCGCTGCTTGAGAACGCAAGCATCGACGGTGCGAAGTCTGTGCTTGTCAACCTCGCTGGCGGTGACAACCTTACGCTTCAGGAGTATCAGGATGTTGTCGAGCTCATCACTGAAAACTGTGCGGAGGATGCGCTTATCATCGCAGGGCAGAGCTATAACCAGAGCCTTGGCGACAGGATAAAGGTCACGGTTGTTGCTACCGGATTCGAGGAAAGGCAGGCATCCACATCGATCGAGCCTGAGACTGAGATATTCAGGAAGAGGGAGGAGAGCGTCCAGCAGGAGAAGCCACGCGCTGCAGAGCCTGCTGTGGAGGCGCAGCCTGAGCCTAAGGTGCAGAAGAGCCCTGAGAGGCAGGGCGCGGATCCTGCAACGATAACTGTCAACAGATGGCAGGATCTCCAGATGCAGCTTGGAAAGCGCAGCGGATCGCAGAGCGACTACTCGATCCCTGCTGTCCTCAGATACTCAAGGCATGATGAGGACGATGATAAGTGACAGGTCAAGAGCCTCTTCTAAGGCGCTTTGATGACTATATAATCTTTGAGCGACGCCTCTCTGAGAAAACCAGGGAGGTGTATTCAATGGAAGCAAGGCTCTATCTTTCGTTCCTTGCGGATGAGGGGATGGAGCTTGCCGATGCCGGTGTCGATGAGATAGAGAGATACCTCGTGAAGAGGCGGACAGATGGCAGGCTTGAGGAGCGTACGGAAGGAAGGATCCTCTCATCGCTGCGCTCTTTCTATATGTTCCTCTCACAGGAAGGCATGGCGGTGAAGAACCCTGCTGTACTTGTGGACAAGCCGAAGGAAAGGATCCATCTCCCACGCGTCATAAGCGAGGATGAGGTTGATGAGCTTCTTTCATCGTTCCCTCCAGATGACCTGCTTTCTGTCCGGGATTACACGCTTTTTGAGCTTATCTACTCATCTGGGATGAGGATATCAGAGGCTGTCGCCCTTGATGTCTCTTCATATCGCAGGGATGAGAGCACTATATCGGTGATCGGCAAGAGGGACAAGGAACGTCTTGTGTTCATAGGACAGATCGCATCATCTGCCCTTGATGATTATCTTTCAAGGATCAGGCCTGCGCTTGCAAGGGATGAGAAGGAGACAGCTCTCTTCCTGAACAGAAGGGGCGGGAGGCTTACGAGGCAGGCTGCGCATAAGCGTTTCCATGAGACTGCTGAGCGTCTTGGAATCGATGCGACCATACATACGCTGCGCCACTCATTCGCGACACACATGATCGAGCACGGCGCAGATATCCGCAGCGTCCAGGAGATGCTTGGTCACAGCGACGTCAGGACAACGCAGATATACACCCATCTCGATACATCCTCGATCCTCGCTTTCTTCGATATGTATTCCCCTCTTGGAGACGACGATGTCTGACATCATTCCGCTCATATGCCTCTTTCCTCTTATCTTCCTAGCTGGCTTCATCGATTCGATTGCAGGCGGGGGCGGCCTTGTCTCCCTTGCCTCGTACTATGCTGCAGGCCTTCCAGGTGCTTTCGTGCTTGGAAACAACAAGTTCTCATCGACTTTCGGAACGCTTGTCTCTGTATGGACATATGGGAAAGAAGGCAAGATAGAGTGGAGGACTGCCATCGCTGCAGTCCCATTCGCTATCGCAGGATCATGTGTCGGCGCCCATCTCGCGCTGATATACTCTGACAGGCTTCTCTCATATCTTCTCCTCGCGGCGCTCCCGTTCCTCACCGTGCTTGTCCTTGTGCCTAGGAGGAAGAAGGATGTGGCGGGACGCTGCAGCCGTGGAGTCCTTCTCATCCTTTCATCCCTTCTTGCTCTTCTCACCGGATTGTATGATGGATTCTTCGGCCCCGGAACCGGGATGTTCCTGACAATCGGATTCTCGATGCTTGGGTTACAGCTTCTTGAGAGCGCCGGGATCGCCAGGGTCATAAACGCGGCATCGAACGTGGCGGCGCTGTGTACGTTCATAGCATCTGGTTCAGTCATATATGCGATAGGCATACCTGCAGCGCTTTTCTCGATTGCTGGCAATGCGCTAGGCTCACGCTTCGCAGTCAAGCATGGCGACAGGGCCATAAAGCCGCTCCTGATAACTGTGATAGCCGTACTTTACCTGAAGATAGTCATTTCCCTGCTGTGATTGGCCAGGAACATGGCCCATGGCGTATATACAGCATGAGAAGATATATTCCATTGCTTGACCATGGCGTGGACACCCAAAGGGCTTCCATAGCAGGATCTTCTGCCGTTTATCTTGGCCAGCTTCCCGGGAAGAAGGCTCTCATGATCTCCTCGGAGAGATGCTATCTTCTTCCAATGGAGAGAAGGGCGCTGTACCTGTCAGCCCTTGAGGCATCGCTTTCCGGCTTTGATATCGTCACGCTTGCACTTCGCGGCGGCCTGTATTCAGTGCTCAAGGGCGCAGAGGACGGCGGCGGAAGAGTCCATGCCGTCTCCGCTGAGAATCTTGCCGTGCTTGAGCGTGAGAGGATGGGCAGGATCCAGAGGATATTGCTTACAGGAGGTTCTCTCATTGTGCCTGACGATCCGCAAGCGGCTGCAGCCATCGCCGTATCGCTTTCATCGGCGCTCATTTCGACAGGGAATGGACGTGTGATGTCATGTGCCCTTGACTCAGGCCTTGACTGTGCGGTGCTCCGCTCATCGCTTGCAAGAAGATCTGGAAGGAAAGCCGCATCGGAAGGCGCTCCGGTGATCGATACGTTCTCATCGTTCCTGCCTCTCCCTCCTGCAATAGCATATCCTGATGTGGATGGGCTTTATAGATTCGGTGATGAACGATTTGGTATAATGCGGCTATGAAAGAGATTGATGATTTCCTTTCATACATCGATAGTGTCCGCGGCCTCTCCGCCAATACCGTGAAGAGCTACAGGGTGGATCTGGAGGAATGGGCTGATTTCCTTTACAAGATCGGCGGGGACGCTGGATCGTTCTCATCCGATGATGCGAAGGGCTATGTCAGGGAGATGATGGCGGAGTTCTCCGAGCGCTCGATACTTCGCAAGCTTACCGCGCTGAGGACATTCTACGGCTATCTCGAGAAGCGCGGGATCGTGGACAGGGATCCATTTGCAGGCATTTCCATGAGAAAGAAGGAATCCAGGCTTCCTGCCGTGCTTACGGAGGATGAGGTAAGGGAGCTTCTTTCTCTTCCGCGCAATAGCTTCCGGGATGAGCGCGACCACATGCTCTTCCTTCTGATATACAACTCAGGCATGCGCATAGGAGAGGCTCTTTCCGTGAATGTAGGGGATATAGATTTCCAGAAGCGGCGCATCCTCATAACGGGAAAGGGCGATAAGGAACGCTTTGTCTTCTTCTCGAAAGTGACAGCTGACGGGCTCAGGCTCTATCTTCCGCTCCGCTCTGAGTATCTCGAAGGGCTTGGGAAGGGTGATGAGGAGGCATTGTTCATAGGAACGAAGGGTGGAAGGTTGCCCTTTAGTTCAGCTCATATTATCTTTGATGAATATAGAGCCAGGTTAGGTTGGCAGAAGGAATTCACTCCTCATACCCTCCGTCACTCGTTTGCGACGCACATGATGGACCGTGGTGCCGATATCCGCCTGGTGCAGGAGCTGCTTGGGCATGAGAGCATCTCCACGACTCAGATCTATACGCATGTCTCACGTCGCCGTCTCAAGAGCGTCTATGATGACACGCATCCTCATGCAAAGGAGAACAAATGACTATCCACGGAACCACGATCTGCGCAGTCAGGAAGGATGGCAAGGTCGCTATCGCAGGAGATGGCCAGGCCACATCTGGAGAGGGCGGCATCGTGATGAAGGGCAACTGCCGTAAGGTACGCAGGCTCTATGATGGCAGGATCATAATAGGATTCGCAGGTGCGACAGCCGATGCCTTCACACTCTTCGAGCTTTTCGAGGGCAAGCTGAGGCAGTTCAACGGCGATCTTATGAGGGCGGCTGTAGAGCTTGCCAAGCAGTGGCGCACTGACAGGGCGCTTAGGAATCTCAATGCGATGATGCTCACATCGGATGGAAGCAGGATCTATCTCATAACAGGATCAGGTGATGTGCTTGAGCCTGAAGGGGACGCAGCGGGAATCGGCTCCGGAGGCGCATATGCACTCGCGGCAGCCAGGGCATATCTTGATGCAGGTGTCGGCCTGAGCGCTGAGGAGATAGCCAGGAAGGCTGTTTCCACCGCTGCGGATATCTGCATATATACCAACCACAATATTCTTACAGAGGTAATAGATGGAAAGGCTTAAGGCAAAGAAGCATCTTGATGATATGGTGCCGTCTGAGATAGTGAAGGCACTTGATGAATATGTCATAGGGCAGGATGATGCGAAGCGCACCATAGCTGTCGCGATACGCAACAGGGTGAGGCGCAAGAGGCTTCCTGAGGATGTGAGGGAGGAGATCACACCAAAGAACATCCTGATGATCGGATCCACAGGCGTCGGAAAGACAGAGATCGCCCGCCGCATAGCAAAGCTTGCCGATGCTCCTTTCATCAAGGTCGAGGCTACCAAGTATACGGAAGTCGGATACGTCGGACGTGATGTTGAGTCAATGGTACGTGACCTGATGGGTGCATCGCTGCAGATGGTCAGGGAGGAGATGGCCGAGTCAAAGAAGGAAGAGGTTGACAGAAGGGTAGAGGAAAGGCTGCTTGACCTCATACTTCCTTCCCTTGAGAACACTTCAGGGACAGATGTCGCGCAGAGCAATGCCAGGGAGCAGTTCAGGCAGATGCTCCGCAATGGCGTATTCGACAACAAGGAAGTCGAGATGCCTCAGTCGATGAAGCAGAACTTCGGCTTTGAGCTTATGGGCTCATCATCGAACATGGAGGATCTTCAGCAGGCTCTCGGCTCGATTGGCACTATGTTCTCGAACCAGGGCAGGCCGAAGCTCCGCAAGATCTCTGTGAAGAGGGCGAGGGAGATCATCGAAGAGGAGGAGATGGACAAGGTCGTCGATCCTGACAAGGCAGTAGACGAGGCCAAGGAAAGGGCAGAGGAGATGGGCATAATCTTCATCGATGAGATCGACAAGGTCGCCTCCCGCGGGAACTCATCCAACAATGATGTCTCCAGGGAAGGCGTACAGCGCGATATCCTGCCGATAGTCGAGGGCACCAAGGTCTCGACGAAATGGGGTGTCATCGATACGACGAATATACTGTTCATCGCTGCCGGCGCGTTCTCGTTCGCAAAGCCGTCAGATCTCATTCCTGAGCTTCAGGGCAGGTTCCCTCTCCGTGTCGAGCTTCATGATCTCACAACCGAGGATTTCTACAGGATCCTTACAGAGCCTCAGAATGCGATAACCAAGCAGTACAGCGCGCTGCTCTCAACGGAGGGCGTGACCGTGACGTTCACAGACGAGGCGCTGCATGAGATCGCGGCGATAGCCCATGATGTCAACCAGACAAATGACAATATCGGGGCAAGACGGCTCCATACCGTGATGGAGAAGCTCCTTGAGGAGCTTTCATTCTCGGCGAACGAGCTGAACGGGCAGCATGTGGACATCACGAAGGACTATGTAAGGCAGAGACTCTCCAATATAGTGGAGGATCAGGATCTGTCAAAGTATATTCTCTGATCATGGAATACTATACAGTTGTTGCGGACAGTTATGAGAACGCCGTAAAGAAGGCAAAGGACCTCTATGGCGATGATATAAGGATTCATTCACGAAGGGACTACACGACCCATGGCGGGATATTCTCCCGCCGTCAGCCCCGCTGTGAGATAATGTGCTACTCTCCTGCAGGGAAGGCAGTCAGCAGGGATGCGAAGGCCAGGGATTCGGATATCAGGGAGTTCGAGAAAGAGGCCAGGACTCCTGACCCGTCGACTCTCACTGCCAAGCAGAGGCTGGATACCGAGGTTTACAGGGAAAAGGACGAGAAGGCCACGACGATCCTTGATATGAACCATATAACTGATCCGCTGAGGAGCAAGCTCCTCGAGGCTTTTCCATCCTCAGAGGATCCTGGCGTCGTCCTTTCCGGCATGCTTCTCAGAAGCCTTGATATAGACTATGGCAGGCAGGTCCATCCAAGGCATTTCGTCGTGTTCATAGGCCCTACAGGCTCTGGCAAGACGACAACGCTCGCGAAGGTCGCGCATGTCTACAGGAAGCAGGGCAGGAACGTCGCTGTGATAACGCTTGATACATACAGGGTCGGCGCATATGAGCAGATGAAGGCGTTCGGGGATGCTCTCTCCATCCCTGTGCTCAAGGCAAGCGCGGAGGATGAGCTTCTTTCAGCTGCAGAGGGCTTTTCCGATATGGATATCGTATTCATAGACACGATGGGCACATCGCCGAAGGACAAGGAGCTCCTTCTTCATCTCACTTCTCTTCTCTCGATACTCGGAAGCGAGAGGACAGATCTGATAATGACAATCCCTGCGACTATGAAGGAAGAGGATATGAGGGAGCAGTACTCGCTCTATTCCCGCCTTGGAAAGCCTTCCCTTGCGATAACCAAGCTGGATGAGTCGGAGACTGTAGGCAATGTCCTGTCCTTTGCATATGGCGCAGGGCTTCCGATCATATTCCTCACGGACGGCCAGCGAGTTCCTGAGGATATAGACAAGGCATCATCAAAGGCCATAATAGACCATCTGAAGGGAATGGGGCTCGAGATGAGGAACTCCGAGAGCCAGCTCAGCAAATAATATTCTATATCGTATTGATAGCGGTCATATTCATTGTATGATAAAACCGCTATTTTTATTATATTTTAATTATATGAAATTATATAAATACTATATATCTCCAAAAGGGTGGAGTATTGCCATTATCAATAATGATAAATATAATGATTCCACAGTTGAGAGATTTTCTGCAAATGGGTAGATATAGTTATGATGATATGCCGCCAGAAGGCTACCGTGAACGCCGGGAAAGCGGCAAGAGAGGCACTTTTGTTATAGCGTTTGTCGGTATTCTCCTGACTCTTATCGCAATCATTGTCTATCTGATGTATACACCTCGCAGCGCAGCGCCCGCAGCTGTCCCTGAGCCTGCTGCTGAAGCTTCAGCTGAAGCTGAGAGCGCTCCTGCACCTGAATCCGAGGCTTTGCCTTCTGCAGAGCCTGAAGCCGAAGTCGTTGTTCCGGAGACATATGACGAGCCTGTGATATCTGCAGTCAAGCCGCTGTCCGTCATAAGCTATACAGTCTCAGAAGGTGATACACTCATCTCAATCTCAGGCAAATTCGGTGTCAGCGCCTCTACTATAAAGGAATTCAACTCCATTGATGACGTGAAGCTTGTCCCTGGCCAGAATATAGAGATACCCGAGTATTCAGGGATGCTCTATACGGTAAAGGATGGCGATACCCTTGAGTCGATTGCGGAAAGCTATAA
>CASFMA010000007.1 GCA_949295675.1 uncultured Spirochaetales bacterium
GACGAACTATCTTGACATAGAAGCTATGGTATGGCTTGAGGAATACCTTAGGTCATTCGATGGCGGGCTCATGCTTGTCTCCCACGACCAGGGCTTCCTTGATGACATGGTGACCGAGGTCTATGAGCTTTTCAACGGCCGTCTGACACGCTATGCGGGAAACTACACACAGTACGTGGCGAAGCGCGAAGAGGAGATCAAGGAGCTTGAGAAACGGGCCAGGAAGCAGAAGGAAGAGATAGAGAAGACGGAGGAGTTCATAGAGCGCTTCAGGTACAAGGCAACAAAAAGCCGCCAGGTGCAGTCAAGGATCAAGGCGCTTGAGAAGATAGAGATCGTCGAGATCCCTCCCCATCTGAAGAAGCTTTCATTCACATTCCCGCCATCCCCCCACTCCGGCAATGATGTCCTGGCAGTCGAGCATCTGTCCAAGTCATACGGCGACAACAGGATATATTCAGATTTCTCATTCCTCGTACGGAAAGGGGAAAGACTTGCGATAACAGGACGCAACGGTGCTGGAAAGTCAACATTGCTGAGGATGATCGCAGGCGTCGATACCTCATATGAGGGAACGATAAGGGATGGGGCCGGCGTAAAGAAGGCATATTTTGCACAGGATACGGAGAACACGCTCGATCCAAGCGCCTCTGTGCTGGAGGAAGCTGAAAGCAACGCGGACACGAAGGACATACCCGGCGTACGCAACCTTCTCGGTGCGTTCCTCTTCTCAGACGATGATGTATTCAAGAAGATATCGGTGCTGTCAGGCGGAGAGAAATCAAGGCTGGCGCTGCTGAAGATACTGCTGCATCCGTCAAACCTCCTTCTTCTTGACGAGCCGACGAACCATCTCGACATAAACGCGAAGGAGATGCTAGAGAAAGCAATCGCGTCATATGGCGGCACCGTGATATTCGTCAGCCATGACAGGCATTTCATAAGGAACCTCGCCACTAGGATACTGTACCTGTCGGAAGATGGCCCTGAGTTCTTTGACGGTGACTATGACTACTTTGAATGGAAGATCGAAGAGAAGGAAGCAAGATTCAGGGTAAACAGAAAGGACAAGGGCAAAAGCGACACGAAAGAAAGCAAGGCAGTCCTTTCCCATGACGAGACAAAGCAGAAGCGCAACAGGCTCAAGGCGCTTGAAAGGGAGGCTGGAAAGCTTATGGAGGAGCTTGATGCGCTCGGCAGGGAAAAGGAAAAGCTGGAAGAGGAGATCGCCAAGCCCGAGAACTACAGCGACGGGAAGAAGATCTCATCGCTTATCGCGGAGAAAGAGGATATAGAGAAGAAGATCTCCGGAATGGAGGAGCGCTGGATGGAGATCAGCGAGGAGATAGAGAATGGAAAGAATACCTGAGCCAGATGATCTTATGGTGGAGTTCGGCAAGGCTGTGCCTTCGCTCATGCTGGCATCCTCATCACCCAACAGGCGCGCTCTTCTTGAAGCGGCAGGTTCCGCTGTGCAGGTATATGTTCCTGATGCAGACGAGGCCAAGATCGGAGAAAGCCCAGAAGAGATCGTCATGGGAATCGCTGGACGGAAGATGGAGGCGTATCTCTCATCAGATGCTTTCGATGAAGATATGATCGCTATAGCTGCTGACACGCTTGTGCTTATAGATGGCAGCCTCATAGGAAAGCCCGGAAGCAGGGCTGATGCCAAGGCCATGCTTGAAAGCCTTTCAGGAAGGATGCAGAGCGTCATATCAGCAGCCGCGATCAAGATACCTGGAAGGAAGCCGGTGGTGATCGCAGATGAGGCTTATGTGATATTCCGTAAGCTCACAAACGATGAGATAGAGGACTACATAGCAACAGGCGAATGGATGGGAGCAGCAGGCGGCTACAGGCTGCAGAAGACAGGATACAGGCTCATTGAAAGGATCGACGGGGACTGGACGACTGTCGTAGGGCTTCCTTTAAGGGCAATACTTGAAACAATCAACTCAATTGCCTCTCCATGAAGACAGTCGTCTCAGACGGGCTGTCGTTGTATCTCTCTGTGAATGTGAAGCCATGGCTGATATAAAGACGGATCGCGCTTTCAAGGCATGGCAGCGTATCAAGCACCATGCGTCTGTATCCTATTCCACGGGCCTCATCGACCACACGATCAAGAAGAAGTGAAGAAAGGTGCTTTCCCCTGTAGATGGGGCGGATGTACAGCCTCTTCAGCTCACAGACATCCTCGCTGAGCGGACGCAGCGCTATGCACCCCGCAGCATCTCCATCGACAAGCAGGAGATACAGGCGGCCAAGAGGTTCACCGTACTTTCCCTCAAGATCCCTGATCTCATCTGAATAGTGCTGTATATCGAGATAGATGCTGAACGAAGGGTCAAGGGATACAAGCATATCTGTGTATTCAGAGAAAAGAGAGCGTATATCCTCCTTCCTCTCAAGCCCAGGCACTATCACAGCATCCATCAAAGAAGTTCCTCATAATGTTCTATGCCCAGGGAGAGTATCCTGCGGATATGGTCATCGGAAAGCCTGTATATAGCGCTCCTTCCCTCTTTCCTGAACTTCACGAGCCTGGAGGACCTGAGGACCTTCAGCTGCTGTGAAATCGCGCTCTGCGTCATTGACAGTGCCTCCGCGATGGCTCCTACGCCCATCTCCCCGTTCCTGTCAAGAAGGATCAGGAGACGGAGGCGCGTCGGATCCCCGAACACCTTGAAGAAATCAGAGATATCCACAATCTCCTCATCGCTTAAGAAATTCTCCATATGCAGAATATAATCAATTATCGCGCTTCGTGGTATAGTTTTCCCTTTTCGCTTTTGGTGATAGACTTTCGGCATGGAAAGAACAGCAGGATTCATCGGGCTTGGAGTGATGGGAGCATCCATGGCCGGAAGGCTTATGGATGCCGGATATGAGCTGCATATCTATTCAAGGACAAAAGCGAAAGCCAGACATCTCATAGATAAAGGCGCAAAGTGGCACGACAGCCCGCGTGAGGTTGCCGAGAATGCAGGCATAGTCTTCACGATAGTGGGATTCCCTGCCGATGTGGAGCAAGTGTATCTGGGAAAGGACGGCCTTTATGACGGAGCCCACCCTGGATCCATCTTCGTTGACATGACGACGACAAAGCCCTCTCTTGATATCGCGATAGCTGAGAAGCTCAGGGACAAAGGGGCCTTCATGGCCGATGCGCCGGTATCAGGAGGAGACAAGGGCGCAAGGGAAGGGACACTCTCCATAATGGTCGGCGCAGATGACAGTGTCTTCTCATCTATACTCCCCTTCCTTGAGGTAATGGGCAGGAATATCACCCATATGGGAAAGGTCGGAAGCGGGCAGCACACCAAGATGGCAAACCAGATCGTGATAGCCGGAACGATGGCAGGAGTCTCTGAGGCGCTTGTCTATGGCGCGGCGGCAGGACTTGATGCAGAGAAGATGGTCAGCACGATATCAAAGGGCGCAGCCGGATGCTGGACGCTTGACAATCTGGCACCGCGTGTCCTCAAGGGCGACTACGATCCAGGCTTCATGGTAGAGCATTTCATCAAGGACATGACGATAGCTGTAGAGGAATGCGACAGGATGGGGCTCTCACTGCCCTCCCTTGCACTGACAAGGGAGCTGTACAAGGCTGTCAAGGCTGAAGGATACGGCAGGAACGGGACACAGGTCCTCGTGAAGGCTATAGAGAAGCTCTCTGCAAAAGCAGTCCTTCCAGAGTGAATATCTTATGGATAAGGAGGCTGGGTCTCCCAGGTATTGAATATGTACAAAGATAAGGATGGTGCCAGGATAATCCTTGCTGATGGAAAGGAATATACTTGCGACATAATAACAGACAACATGGGCGACAAGTCCATAGATATCACAAGGCTGAGGGCTGAGACGGGCTACATAACCTATGATCCTGGCTTTGTGAACACGGGATCCTGCATGTCCTCGATATGCTATATTAACGGAGAAAAGGGCATCCTGCGCTACCGTGGATATGACATAGCAGAGCTTGTTGCCAACTGTGACTTCATAGAAGTCGCATACCTTCTCATAAAAGGATCCCTGCCCACGGCAGAGCAGAGGATCAACTACCAGAAGCTGCTCAACACGCACTCGCTGCTTCACGTGAACATGCGTGATTTCTTCAAGGCATATCCACATGACAGCCATCCGATGGGAATACTGTCAGCGATGGTGGCCTCTCTCTCAGCCTTCTACCCTGAGCTTGCTGAGAAGGATCCGGAAGACAATCTCGACCTCACGGTGACGAGGCTTCTTTCGAAGATGAGGACAATCGCGGCATTCACGTACAGGCAGATGAACGGGCTGGACTTCGTGGAGCCTGAGTACAAGTATTCATACTGCGCGAACTTCCTGAACATGATGTTCTACTCAACAGTGAACAACTACACTCCATCCCCTGTCCATGTGAACGCGCTCAACAAGCTTCTGATACTCCATGCCGATCATGAGCAGAACTGCTCGACAAGCGCGGTGCGCCTGGTGGGATCGTCTGAGGCGAATCTCTATGCCTCCGTGGCTGCAGGATGCTGCGCGCTCTGGGGCTCAAAGCACGGCGGTGCGAACCAGGCCGTCATGGACATGCTGACAAGAATAAAGAATGAAGGGATGACAATAGACTCCGTGATAGAGCGGGCAAAGGACAAGAACGACCCGTTCAGGCTGTTCGGCTTCGGTCACAGGGTCTACAAGACATTCGATCCGAGGGCGAGGATCGCGAAGGAGATCTGCCATGAGGTGATGAAGGGATCGAACCTCTCATCGGACCCGCTTCTTGACATAGCGATGGAGCTTGAGGAGAGAGCGACACACGATGATTACTTCCTCGAGCGCAATCTCTATCCGAATGTCGACTTCTATACCGGCATAACATTTCATATGATGGGGATCCCAGTATCGATGTTCACTGTCCTGTTCGCGATGGGAAGGCTTCCGGGATGGATTGCCCACTATCTTGAATGGAGGCATGATCCATACCAGAAGATAGGAAGGCCAAGGCAGGTCTACTCTGGTCCGGAGGAACGCCATGTCATACCTATTTCCAAGCGCTGACGGCATCGTATTCGATTTCAACGGGACCCTGTTCCTGGACGAAAGGGAGAACAGGGAGAGCTGGGACATCATCTCGCGGGAGATAAGGGGGAAGGCACTCCTTGACGATGAGTTCTCATCCCTGAACGGAAGGACAGACAGGGATATGGTCCGCTATCTTCTTCCAGGATGCAGCGATGCCGAGGCAGACAGATGGAGCGAGAGGAAGGAGGGCATATACAAGAAGCTCTGCCTTGACCGCTCGCTTCCTCTCAGGGATGGTGCAAAGGAGCTGTTCAGATGGGCGATCGGGAACGACATGAAGATAGCCATAGCCTCCTCAGCGCCGCGGATGAACATGGATTGGTATATACCGCAGTTCAATCTTCTTGATTACTTCTCTCCCGCAGCCATAATCGCAGGCCGCTATGATATCCCATCAAAGCCTGATGGGGCCATTTTCCGCCTCGCGCTTGATGCCATAGGAATAAGTGGAGATAGTGCGATAGCATTCGAGGACTCAAAGGCTGGAGTCCTCAGCGCGAAGGATGCTGGCATAAGGACGATATACCGCATGAGGAATCCAGGGGCTGCTCCCCTGGATATTCCCGGAATAACGGAGATCGAATCGTTCACTGAGCTCAGGACTCGATGATCGAGATGAGGCTCTGCGCGAAAGCTGACGTGGAAAGCTCCTCTGCTTCCCTCCCCTCCTTCCTCATAAGCACCGCGAAATCGCGCGTGACACGGCCTGTAGCGATGGCCTTGGAGACAGAGCCGCTTATCAGCGCAGCAGCCTCGTCCCACCCTATATACTCAAGCATCAGGGCACCGGAGAGTATCATCGAGAGAGGATTCACGATATCCTTGCCCGCGATATCAGGGGCAGTGCCATGGGTCGCCTCGAACACGGCATGGCCAGTCATGTAGTTTATATTCCCGCCAGGGGCTATCCCGATTCCGCCGACCTCGGCGGCAAGGGCATCTGATATATAGTCGCCATTCAGGTTGAGCGTCGCGATGACGTCGTACGCCTCAGGCTTTATGAGTATGTTCTGGAGAAAGGCATCGCATATGCAGTCCTTTATCTCGACGCCGCCCCAGCCTGCAGGTATCACTATCCTGCCGTCACGCTCCTCAGCGCCGTACTCGTCCCTTGCCATCTCATAGCCCCAGGCCCTGAAGCCACCTTCGGTGAACTTCATTATGTTGCCTTTGTGGACAAGGGTGACGCTCTTCCTGCGGTTGCAGAGAGCGTAGTCTATGGCAGAGCGTATCAGGCGCTTCGACCCATCCGGGGATACTGGCTTAATGCCTATCGCGCTGGTCTCGGGAAAGCGTATCCTGCTTACATTCATCCCCTCTGTGAGGAATGCTATGACACGCCTTGCTTCATCACTCCCGGACGGCCACTCTATTCCTGCATATATGTCCTCGGTATTCTCGCGGAACACCACCATGTCGACAAGCTCAGGATGCCTTACAGGAGAAGGAACGCCATCGAAGTATTTTACAGGACGGACGCAGGCATACAGGTCAAGCGACTGCCTAAGAGCGACGTTCAGGCTCATGGCACCTTTCCCGACAGGTGTCATGAGAGGTCCTTTTATGGCGACCAGCGACTCCTTTATGAGGGACAGTGTCTCTTCAGGCAGGCTGCTGCCTGTCTTCTCAACGGCTTTCCCTCCTGCGAGTGCCTCCACCCACTCTATATGACGGCTCCTGCCGTAGCTTCTCATCACAGCGCTATCCAGCACTGCCCTCATCTTGTCGGTTATCTCATGCCCGACACCATCACCCTCGATGTATACGATCTCAGGATCTGAGGGGACTATAAGCTTTCCGTTCTCTGATCTTATCCTCATAGAGCAACCTCATTCAGCTTCCCGCCAAGGAGGATGGTCTTCTTCTGGTCCTCCGTGGCAAAGATGTGCAGCGGTATATCATCGCCTGTGGTAATATCATGAAGGATGAACGCGCCGCTTTCCATCGCGTCACGCACATGAAGGATCTCAAGCTCATCCCCCATGCCTATCCTATCGTAATCATCCTCATTATCGAAAAGGAGTGGGAGTATCCCGAAGTTTGCCAGATTCGCCTGGTGGATCCTCTCTATCGACACAGCCACGACGGCCTTTATCCCCAGATACATAGGGCAGATCGCCGCATGTTCCCTGGACGAGCCCTGGCCATATGACTGGCGGGCTATTATGAATCCATGCTCACCTTTGTCCCTTGCCTCAGCAGCGCGGCTTGAGAACTCCGGATCGATGCTCTCGAATACATACTTTGAGTATTCCGGGATGTTTGACCTGTACTTCATCCTGGCGCCGGCAGGCATGATGTGATCGGTGGTTATCCTGTCCTCGACCTTTATCAGGGCATGCCCATGGAGGCTTTCAGGAAGCGCGGTGTTCCTTGGCGGCTGCCCGATGTTAGGGCCTCTCCTTATCTCGGCTGAGAACGTGGGGTATATGAACATCGAGTCATCGTGGATGATATGCTCAGGCATTGCGGCAGATGATATGGCCTTCCCGCACTTCCTAGGATCAGAGAACACTCCTGTTATGGCAGAAGCAGCCGCGGTCTCAGGAGACACAAGGTAGACGTAAGCGGAAGCTGTCCCGGAGCGCGCGTAGAAGTTGCGGTTGCTGGTCCTCAGCGAGACGCTTTCCGTACCTGGGCTCTGATGGCTTCCTATGCAGAATCCGCACGCTGACTCCAGTATCCTAGCACCGGCCTTGATGAGCTTTGAAAGGGTTCCGTCTTCCGTGATCATCATCAGCACATCCCTTGAGCCAGGTGCAACGCCGAGCTCAACGTCAGGATGCACATGGGAGCCTGAGAGGATATCAGCGGCCTTCCTGAGATCCGCATAGCTTGAGTTGGTGCAGGATCCGATCAGGACCTGGTTGACTGCAATACCTTCAAGCTCCCTCACGCTCTTCACGTTTCCAGGGCTATGCGGACATGCGGCAAGAGGCTCAACGGAAGAAAGATCCAGCTCCCAGACATCATCATAAGCAGCGTCATCATCTGCCTTGAGATATCTGAAGCCCTCTCCCCTTCCCTCCATTTCAAGGAACTGCCTTGTCATGTCATCTGAAGGAAAGAGCGATGTCGTCACCCCGCACTCTGCCCCCATGTTCGCGATTGTCGCCCTCTCCGGCACGGAAAGCGTTCCGACGCCGCTTCCTGTGTACTCGAAGACAGTGTTGACATTGCCCTTCGTGCCGAAATGAGCAAGGACTGCGAGAATCACATCCTTTGCGGAGACAAAAGGCCTGAGGCTGCCTGACAGCCTTATGTTGACAACGCGTGGAGCCACCATCTGAAAGGGAACGCCAGCCATCGCCAGCGCGACATCAAGTCCGCCAGCACCTATCGCGAACGATCCTATCCCTCCAGCTGTAGGCGTATGGGAATCTGAACCGAGAAGAGTCTTCCCCGGAAGCGCGAAACGCTCAAGGTTCACCTGATGGCAGATCCCGTTTCCTGGGCGGGAATAGATGATTCCCTTCCTGTCCGCGACAGTCCTCAGATACTCATGGTCATCGAAGTTCTCAAATCCTATCTGGATCGTATTGTGATCTATATAGCTCAGCGCAAGCTCGTTGCGGACCCTGTCAGCCCCGATAGCCTCGAACTCAAGATACGCCATAGTCCCTGTCGCATCCTGGGTAAGCGTATGGTCTATGCGGATGCTTATGCTCTCTCCCTGCCTGAGCTCCCCTTTTTCCAGATGCTCAGACAATAACTTATAGGCAAGTGTCAGTCCCATCTTATTTCTCCTGACTGGATTATAGCTGTATGGACAAAGATCATAAAGATGGTATTGCCCCTATCAGCTGGCAATGATACCCTCAAATATATGGCAGAATTATTGAGTAACACAGCACTGATAGCCGCGATAGCGGGACTGGTATCGGCACAGCTGCTGAAACCGCTCATAAGCATAGTGACAGGGAATGGCTTCAGCCTGAACCTCTTCATAACAACAGGCGGCATGCCGTCCTCCCATACCTCTGCTGTCGTTGCATTGACGACATCTGTCGCCATGACAGAAGGCCTTGGGAGCTCTCTCTTCGCAATCTGCGTGATCATCTCGCTTATAATAATGAACGATGCAACGAACGTGCGGCTGGAGACAGGGAAGCAGGCCAAGCTTCTCAATGAGTGGTCGGAGATATTCGCGATGCGCGAGAGCGGGATATCCCCGCAGAACCTGAAGACAATGATCGGCCACTCTGCGACACAGGTGCTTGCCGGTCTCATCCTCGGCACAATAGTAGGATTCGCTGTAACGACATGGCTAAGCTGAGCTTTGATGAGTTCTATCGCGGCATATGGGGAGAGCGCTGGGAAAGCCTGAAGGGCGCGATGCTCTCAGAGCTTGATGACAAGAGGTCGCCTGATGGCCTTGTCGCACCGTATTATATGGACGGGGCCTCGATAGAGGCAGCTCTTGCGCTCTCGCCATGCGAAGGAGACACCATCCTTGATATGTGCGCTGCCCCCGGAGGGAAATCAATAGTGATAGCGACGATGCTGAAGGGAACCGGTTCCCTCACATCAAATGACAGATCACCTGACAGGAGGGACAGGATGAGGCGTGCGTTTGAATCATCGCTTCCCGAGCCATGGCGCAGGAACATAAGGATAACAGGCCATGACGCATCAAAGTGGGGAGTATATGAGAAAGGCATATATGACCGCATCCTGCTTGATGCCCCCTGCTCTTCAGAGCGTCATGTGATAAACAGCAGGGAACATCTCTCGCTATGGTCGCCATCACGTCCGAAAAGGCTTCAGGCCCTTCAGTATTCGATGTTCGCATCGGCGATGCTCGCGCTTAAGGAAGGAGGAATCCTGGTCTACTCCACATGCTCGGTGAACAAAGGGGAAGATGAGGATATCGTAGCAAGATTCATGAGGAAGCACCCCGGAGAGGCTGAAGAGCTCCAGGTCTCGCTTGAGAACGGTGAGAAAAGGGAATATGGGACTATAGTGCTTCCAGACTCAGCAGGAGGGAGAGGGCCGCTCTTTGTGGCTAAGCTCAGGAAATCATGACAAGATGCGCAATAACAGAGGCAGATACATATGATGACAACACGGTCCTTGAGGCCATGCGGCTTATAGCGGAGAATACAGCATTCCCCGACGTGAAGGGAAAGACTGTGCTTGTGAAGCCGAACATCCTATCTGATTCATACCCGGAGAAAGCGATAACGACACATCCAGCTGTCGTGAGGGCGATAATAACGATACTGAACGAGAAAGGCGCAGGCAGGGTCCTTGTCGGTGACTCCCCCGGCATGCAGGCTGGCCGCTTCCACCCGGTCAGCTCAGGCATAGTGCAGGTTGCCGATGATACAGGAGCGCAGATCGTAGACTTCAGGGAAAGCACGAGAGTCCATGTTGTCAACGGCATGAAGATACCTATGGCAACAGCCATCGATGCTGCTGATATAGTGATATCCGCAGCGAAGTTCAAGACACACCAGCTGATGAGTGCGACAGGCGCTGTGAAGAACATGTTCGGTCTGGTGCCGGGGCTCCAGAAAAGCCCGCTGCATCTGAGGGCAAGGTCGCCGGAAAGCTTCGCAAGGCTAATCCTTGGCATATTCAGGGAGGCTCACGTCGACTATGCGGTGATCGACGGCATAGAAGGGATGGAAGGAGCCGGCCCGACAAACGGGCAGCCACGGCATGTCGGCCTTCTCATGGGCTCGGAGAGCGCCTTCGCACTGGACAAGGCAGAAGCTATCATCATGGGCTACGATACCGTCCCGATCGTAAGCGAAGCGGAAAAGGCAATGCCTGGCTGCACTGATGCGGACTACCCTCTCCTCAATCCACGGGACATCATCATAAGGGACTACAGGAGGATCCCGACAGGACGCAAGACAGTATTCAGGACGCTCTTCATCCCAAATATACTGTCACGCATAGGAATCGCGGCGGATGGCAGGGCTTATCCAGCATTCATCCACGGCAAGTGCAAGCACTGCCTGAAGTGCGTGAATGTATGCCCAGCAAAGGCTCTTTCGGAAAGAAATGGCAGAATACATATATGCAGGCGCAAGTGCATAAGGTGCTACTGCTGCCATGAGATGTGCCCGTTTGACGCAATCGATATCAAGTGACGCGGATCTCTTGACACCTCATGCCTCTCTTATCACAGCACTCCTTACAGTATCCTCATCAAGCGTCATGAGGACTGGCCTGCCCTGTCCTTCCATCAGCACGAAGCGCACCTCGCCTCCCTTTTTCTTCTTGTCCTTGCCTATTGTCCGGAAATATCTTCCGAAAAGCTCTTCAGGGACAGAGAAGCTGTCGGCGAAGCCATATGAGCGGAACAGATCGATGCCGCATTCAGCGAATTCTCTCTCTGTGATGCCGATTGCCACCCCTGCCTGCAGCGCTCTGACGACGCCCCAGGCGACACCTTCTCCGTGCGATATCCCATAATCATGCAGGGACTCAAGGGCATGGCCGAAGGTATGTCCGAGATTGAGGGCTGAGCGGATGCCAAGCTTCTCCTCAGGATCCCTTGTTATGTATGAGATCTTGACCTCCAATGAAAGCCTTATCATCTCAGCCACCGTCTCAGGATCCCTTGACAGGATCCTTGCCCTCTCCTCTGCAAGGAAGACCGAAAGCTTTGTATCCGCTGAAAGAAGCGCGTGCTTGAGCACCTCCCCAAGCCCTGACCTGTACTCGCTGTCTGGCAGCGTCCTCAGGAAATCTGTACAGATCAGGACCTTCTCCGCGGGGAAGAATGTGCCTACCGCATTCTTCGCGCCGCCATAGTCTATCCCGGTCTTTCCCCCGAGCGTTGCGTCCACGGCCGAGAGGAGCGTTGTCGGGACAAGCACGCATCTGGCGCCCCTCATATACACAGACGATGCGAATGCAGCCATATCAAGGATTACGCCGCCTCCGACCCCGATGAACACCGAATCCCTCGCCAGCCCGGAATCCATCGCCTTCGAGAGTATCGCATCGACAGAGCCCCAGTTCTTATGCTCCTCGCCGTGCGGCAGGACAAGCGAAGCCTCAGGGAGAGGCCTTCCATATGAAAAGGATGAGTTATCATCAAACACAGCAAGCAATGAGGGATAAGATGACAGCTCTCTCTCGATCTCATCGAGGGAATACGTATATACATCAGTCACGGCGCCGCCTTTCAGAGGCACGGAAAATATCTTCTCCATACCTCCGATTCTAGCGACTTGGAGCCTCTTCTCCTAGATTATCCTGCGTCCTTTGACGAACTTCGCGGAAACTGGGGCATCCGGATGCCTGTACGCATACATCTCCAGCCTCTCAGGCACGGACAGCTCAGGGCGAAGCACTGACGGGAATGCCTTGTCATCCAGGACAAGGATATCACCATCATAGCCCTTCTCGAACGATCCGACATTCCCGAAGAACGAGCCACCGCCTTTTGATGCAAGATAGAACGCTTCCGAGAACCTCAGAGGCTTCTCGCTGCTGTCTATGAAGCGGCATCGCAGCTTTGACACCTGGATTGCATCTGTGATCATGCGGAACATCGAGAGGGACGAACCGCCTGCTATATCTGTCGCGAGACCGGTCTTTATCCCCATATCGAGGAATCTTCGCACAGGGGCTATGCCTGATGAGAGGTTTGTGTTCGATGATGGCGAATGGGCGACATACACACCACGCTCCAAAAGCATTCCCAGCTCATCATCAGATGGCCATACTACATGTGCCATTATGGTCGGCGTATCCCCAAGCAGCCCGAAATGCCTGTATACATCGGCATAGCTGCTGCTCCATGGGCAGAGTGACCTGACCCATTCGACCTCCGAGACATTCTCGTCAAGATGGGACTGGACAGGAAGGTTCCTTTCCATCGCGATCTTCCCCAGCGCCTCCAGAAGCCTGTCTGAGCATGACGGGACGAAACGTGGCGTGATGATGGGCTTAATGTTTCTGAAGGCAGATGCTTCATCAAGGAACTGCTCCTCATCTCTGATTGCCTCTTCTGTTTCCTCCCTGAGGCTATCGGGAGAGTTCCTGTCCATCGAGACCTTGCCGACATATCCAGAAAGCCCAGCCTCTTCCATAAGCTTCATCAGAAGAAGAGTCGCGTCACTGTGGATCGTTGCGAAAACCGCAGAGCGCGTCGTCGCGCTTCCCGCGATATCAGAGACAAAGCTCCTGTAGGCTTTGAGGGCATAGCTGCTGTCTGCGAATCTCGATTCATATGGGAATGTGTGGCGCTCAAGCCACTGCAGAAGCTCCTCATCCATGAAAAGCCCTGCGAACTGGTGCTGTGGAGCGTGCAGATGAAGGTCCGTCAGGCCTGGAGTGACAAGAGAGCCTGAGAAATCAAGCAGCTCATGCTCACCCTCCGGGGCCTTTGGATAGACACCTGTGACCACGCTGTCCTCAAGGACCAGATAACCATCTTCCTGATACTCGAAGCGATCCGGACTTTCCGTCCATATGATATCGCCTTTCAATACGACGCATTTCTTCATACCGTCCTCCTAAGAGGCCGTAGTAGGCTGTTTGCGGCAGCCTGTAGAGACGCCTGACCATATTACAGACTTATACTGCCATCGCACTTACAGGATAGCACAGAAAAAGCCATGCGGGAGGTCCCACATGGCTTTTCTTCAGCTTTTCTTCTGATATCTCCTTCGATATGTCTTCTTCTCAGGGGTATTCAGGGCGATTTCACGGGCCCTGGCCTCTGTGACAGATGAAGGATCGGCCTTCTCTTCCTTCGAAAGCGGGCAGTTCCTGTCGCCCCATTTCAAGTATGCGCCATAGCGGCCTGGGATTATCGACAGCGCCTTGCCCTCGAACTCAGGGAACTCCTTTATCGGCCTGACCTCTTCGGTCTTGTCATTGATTATTGCGCTGATATCGACATTGAACGGATCTGCCACCTTGATGTTCCTTCCGCTGTACTTCGCGTAAACGCCATATGGCCCCGCATTCAGCGTTATCTCGTTCCCATCCTCATCCCTGCCGATTGTCTTCGGCAGCGTGAACAGCAGCTCCACAAGCTCTGGAGTGTAGGACGAAGCTTTCCTGTTCCTCTGCAGATTGACTATCTTCCCATCGCTTTCCCTTTTGAAATACTCGCCATAACGGCCTTTCATGACCTGTATGCCATCAGCTGCGAAGACAGGCTGCGTCTCTTCCGGGAAGAGGATTGCCGCTGCATCATCATCGGTGAATGTGCCAGGGAAGTACTTCATCTGGTCTATCGAGGCCATCTTCTCCTTGCCAGTCGCCTCATCTATTGAATCAGATGACAGATAAGGGCCGAACTTCCCTGTCTTTATCGAATATGAGACATCCTTGCCGTCATGGATGAACTTATAGGACAGGCCTGAGAGCTGCAGGTTCTTCACCTCCGAACGCCTTACCCCGCGCCTTACTGACACGATATCCTTCTCCAGCCCCTCAAAGCTGTCATTGCCTTTCCAGAAGCCATCAAGGAAGTCTTCCTTTGAGATGCTTCCATCAGCTATGTGGTCCAGCTTGCTCTCCATGTCCGATGTGAAGCCATACCCGATATATACAGGGAAGGAGCTTTCAAGGAACGAATCGACGAAGAATCCCGTGAATGTCGGCACAAGCTGCTGCCCCTGCCTTATGACATACTGCCTGTCGATCAATGTGGATATGATGGCAGCGTAAGTGGAAGGGCGTCCTATCCCCTCGCTCTCAAGCTTCTGGACAAGCGTTGCCTCGTTATATCTGGCAGGAGGCTCTGTTGAATGGCTTTTTGCAGAAGCAGAGCTTATACGCACGGCAGAGCCCGCATCAAGATTCGGGAGTATCCCCTCCTCCTCTTCCGTCATATCCTCATCGGATGCGACTTCATAAAGCTTGAGGAATCCTGGGAACTTGATGGTGGTCCCTGACGATGTCATCGTATACCGGCCGCATGCAAATGTCGCAGTCGTGGTGCTCTTCTCAGCCTCGCGCATCTGCGTGGCAAGTGTCCTCTTCCATATGAGGGTGTAGAGCTTCAGCTGGTCACCGGAAAGCCCTGTCTCCTCCGGACGGCGGAACTTGTCGCCTGCAGGCCTGATTGCCTCATGGGCTTCCTGCGCGCTCTCGCTTGACGCCTTGTAGTTGCGTGGACGGTAGGAAAGATACTCCGCTCCGAACATATCCTCGACCTGGCGGCGTGATGCGTTTATGCACTCTGCAGAGAGTGTCGGCGAATCGGTACGCATATATGTTATGAAGCCATTCTCATACAGAGTCTGGGCAATCGACATGATCTCACGGACACCCTTGCGGAGCTTCCTTGAGGCATCCTGCTGCAGCGTCGATGTCGTGAATGGCATTGCTGGATTCTGCCTTGAATCCTTGTTCATCACGCTCTCGACAATGGCATCGCTGCCCTTTATCTCAGCGGCGATCGCAGAAGCTGTATCAGCAGAAAGCTCGACAAACCCGGGCTTCAGCGCTCCTGTATCCTTGTCATAGCTTCTGGAAGACGCGACACTGTTTCCATCTATCGCGATGAGCGATGATGGGAAATGGATGCCGGATCTCTCCATCTCGATCTCAACGGAGGCATAATCTGACTTCCTGTAATCCCTTCGGATCTTCTCCTTCTCGACTATCAGCTTAAGCCCTGGGGACTGCACACGTCCTGCAGAGTACTTGCCGCCGAGCTTCCTGGAGATTATCGGGGATATGCCATAGCCCTGCAGACGGTCAACCGCGCGTCTGGCCTCCTGTGCATGCACAAGGTTCATATCGATCTCACGGCATGATGAGAAGGCATTGGTTATCGCCTGCCGCGTGATCTCATGGAACACCATCCTGTAAACAGGGCATTTAGGCTTCAGCTCATTGTAGAGATGCCACGATATAGATTCACCCTCGCGGTCCTCATCGGTCGCGAGCACGAGCTGCTGTGCATCCTTCAGGGCTTTCCTTATATCAGACAGGAGCTTCTTCTTGTCTTCCTCTATCTCATACTCAAGAGCGTAGTCATTATCCACATCGACGCCATAGACGCCTGTCTTGGGAGAAGGCGCAAGCTCCACGACATGGCCCTTTGAAGCCATCACCTTGCATGTCGGCGGAAGATATCTTGATATAGTCCTGGCTTTTGTCGGGGACTCGACGATTATCAATGTGTTCTTAGATGGATCTGCTACCAACCTCATCCCTCCTATGGCTGGATCCTCTTCAGGATGAACGCATCGCCCTCACCTGGATTAGGGTTCCTGAATATCGCGGCGTTGGCTATACCGCTTCCCGTTGTCTCGAACTTCATCATTGCCTGGCCATCTTCCATATAGAGGCTGTACGATGTATTCGTTGTCACGGATATTCCGAACGCACTCGTCTGAATGTAAGCGGAAGTTGAGTCAGAGTCAATCTCGATTTTATCAACACGCCATCTGGAAGGTGTGAAACTTGACTTGTTGAAGCGTTCGGCATTCAGCCTGTAAGCGATTCCCGCAGGGCTCTGGTCATCGTAGTCTATCCACCGGCCTGCCATGTCAGATCCGAATGGGAAAAGCGGGAATATGCGGTATTCCTTACCTTCATCGGAGACCATGAACGTCTCATAGTACTGGCCATAGACAGGATCCACAGCTGTCTGGATCCTGAAGCGAAGGCTTTTTAGCTTGCCCTTGTTGTCATTGCCGGTCCTGTTGAGCCACTCATATACGCCATCCCAGCTTGTGGTCCTCACCTCGATCCAGTCAGCATCTATATCCTCATTGCCGCTGCCTCTCGCCGCGACACAGAAATCATATGCAGTATCTGAAAGAAGATGTTCGGCTGTATAGCTGGCAGCATCTGAGCCAAGCCTGGCCAGTGCCTTGTCCCCATTATATATATCATAGTATTCGGCACCTTCGACATGGTTCCATGAAAGGGATACAGATGTCGGGAAAGCCTTGGCCTCCGCAGCAAGGCCATCAGCTGCCGCAGCTCCTGCAAGCAATGATAAAGCCGCTAAAAAGGAAAACAATCTTTTCATTTCATTCACCGAGATAATCTGAGTATCACAAAGAGCGCATGGTGTCTACCTCTATCTGCAAAACTGCATATGCACTCCACTTTCCGCTCCCCAGGCTGCGATCATTGTGTAATAAAGATGTAGAAGCTGACATTTGATTGCCATATCCCGCCTTATAGTCTAACATCGCCTTATGAGGAAATTCACGATAATGACAGCAGTGGCAGCTGTATTGCTCTCATCCTGCACAGTGACGGAGGAGCTTGCCATAACAGATACCGGAAGCATGGAAAGCTCATCATCGATCTATGTGGAGGACTTCTTCATCGATGTGCTTGCGGACTTTGCGGAGTTCCTCCCTGAGGATAATGCCTCGATCATGGACAATGCAATAGCCTCATTCGGTGAAGGGCTGGCAGGCATGGACGCAGTGACAGCAGCAAAGGCCGAGAAGACTGGAGAGAACCAGTACTGCATCGCCTTCTCCGTAGATGACATGGACGCGCTTCTCTCAGAGTTCGGCGTTACAAACCAGAGCCTTATCTCCAGGACAGACAGCTCCCTCTCATTCCATCTTGATATAAGCAACTATGGAGAGCTGAAGGAAGTCGTGCCATTCCTCGCAGATCCGAACTTCGAAGTCTATGGACCTGAATACAATCAGGGAATGAGCAACGATGAGTATCTTGAGATGATCTCATTCCTCTTGGGAGAGGACGGGCCCGCAGCAATCGCGAATGGCATGGTGACTATGGATATCACAGTGCCTGGCGCCATAACAGATGCGGTCAATGCGGAGATAACAGGAGAGAGCACAGTCTCATATAGCTTCCCCGTGATAGATTTCCTTCTTCTCAACGAGCCTCTTTCATTCTCGGTGACATGGGAATGAAGCTTGCGGAAACGAAGCCTTGTATGCAGATAACCGGATTTTTATTCACTGATCATACATCTTATAATTGACAAGCATCTGCGTTATAACGTAAAACGAAGCGCAGGAACAAAGGCGTTCTAAGAGAGATCTTAGTGCGCCTTTTTTTTATTCAGAGGTGTACTCAATGAAGAAAGAAGGAGAGATAAGGATAAGTTCCGGCTGTGCGATCAGCGGCATATTCTGCAGGGATGGGAGACGCATCACAGGCGAGGCCATACGGAAAAGCATATCTGTCATGCACAACCGTTCCAACGGCCTTGGAGGAGGTTTCGCAGGCTATGGGATATATCCGCAATACAAGGACTACTATGCCCTGCATATATTCTATGACTCACAGAGCGCAAGGGAAGAGACTGAAAGATTCCTGGAAAGGCGCTTCGATATCATCAACCTGTCGAAGATACCTGTAAGGCAGACGCCCCGGATATCTGATGCACCGCTCATCTGGAGGTATTTCATAACTCCCCTTCCCCACCTGCTGCATGACAGCCAGCTTGATGAGGATGAATACACATCAAGGACGACAATAGCGATAAACAACTCAATCGAAGGGGCTTACACAGTATCATGCGGGAAGGATATGGGCGTATTCAAGGCTGTGGGATACCCTGAGGATGTCGCTGACTTCTACAGGCTGGAGGAGTATGAAGGATACTCATGGACGGCCCATGGACGGTATCCGACGAACACCCCAGGCTGGTGGGCAGGCTCACATCCGTTCTCGCTTCTTGACCTCACCGTCGTGCATAACGGAGAGATCTCATCGTATGACGCCAACAGGCGTTCTGTGGAGATGTATGGCTATTCATGCAATCTTCTGACCGATACAGAGGTAATAACATACATACTCGACTATCTTACGAGGAAGCAGGGACTGACGCTGAAGGAAAGCTCAGAGGTAATCGCCGCCCCATTCTGGTCAACCATAGCCATAAAGGATGAGGAGGAAAGGAAAAGGCTGTCATATCTTAGGAAGATGTACTCTTCATTCCTCATTACAGGCCCATTCTCGATACTCGTAGGCTTTGATGGTGGGATGATGGCCCTCAATGACAGGCTGAAGCTTCGAAGCCTCGTCGCTGCAGAGAAAGGCAGCACAGTCTACTTCAGCTCAGAAGAGGCCGCGATAAGGGCAATAGAGGAGAACCCTGACAGAGTCTGGGCCCCGCGTGGCGGCGAGGCCGTGATAGTCAGGCTCGACAGGAGGGACAATGAACAGGAAATATAGGATAAAGATATATCAGGAGTGCATCGGATGCCTCAGGTGCGCGAGGGAATGCTCATTCGGCGCCATTGAGGCAAGGGATGGCAAGCTTGCGTTCAGCCACGGCAGATGCGTTGACTGCCAGCGCTGCGTATCATTCTGTCCGACTGGTGCAATCTGCATAACAGAGGATGAGAACAGATTCCGAGAGAACCCGGTATTCGGAGAGAATGATATAAAGGAGATACTTCTCCAGGCGGAGACAGGTGGCGTCCTGCTCTCTTCAATGGGAGCATCAAGCAAAGGTGTACCGATATACTTCGACAAGATGCTGCTTAACGCGAGCCAGGTCACAAACCCATCTATAGATCCGCTGAGGGAACCGATGGAGACTGCAGTATTCCTTGGTCAGCGCCCCGAATCCATGCAGAGGGACAGCAGCGGAAAGATCATAGACAACCTGCCCCCTCACCTAGAGCTCTCCTCCCCCATAATGTTCTCTGCAATGAGCTACGGAGCTATAAGCCTCAACGTGCACAAAGCCCTTGCCGCCGCTGCACAGGAGATAGGTACCTACTGGAACACGGGAGAAGGCGGACTTCATGAAAGTCTGTACAAATACAACAAGAACACGATTGTCCAGGTCGCTTCGGGACGTTTTGGCGTGCATGAGACGTATCTCAACACGGCAGCGGCTATCGAGATAAAGATCGGACAGGGCGCAAAGCCTGGGATCGGAGGGCATCTTACAGGGAAGAAGATCGTCGGGGATATATCAAAGACAAGAATGGTGCCTGAGGGGCTGGATGCGATAAGCCCTGCACCTCATCACGATATTTACTCAATAGAGGATCTGGCCCAGCTAGTGATGTCCCTGAAGGAGGCCACAGGATACAGGAAGCCCGTCATCGTAAAGGTCGCAGCTGTCCATAACATAGCCCCGATCGCTTCAGGGATAGCCAGAAGCGGCGCAGATATCATATCGATTGATGGCTACAGAGGCGGAACAGGAGCAGCGCCAAAGCGGATAAGGGACAATGTAGGCATCCCTGTGGAGCTTGCAATCGCAGCAGTGGACCAGAGGCTGCGCGAAGAGAAGATCCGTGACCGTGTCAGCGTGATAGCATCAGGCGGTATCAGGAACTCATCAGATGCCGTGAAGGCAATAGCGCTCGGAGCCGATGCCGTCTCGATAGGAACAGCCGCTCTATGCGCGCTTGGATGCCATATATGCGCATCATGCCACACAGGCAAATGCGCATGGGGGCTCGCGACACAGAATCCGGAGCTTACCAAACGCCTTGATCCTGAAAAGGGAGCAGAAAGGCTTGTCAATCTCGTGAACGCCTGGACACGTGAGATAAAGGAGATCATGGGAGGGATGGGCATCAACAGCATAGAGGCATTGAGAGGCAATCGGAAAGCTCTCAGAGGCGTAGATCTGAATCCAAGAGAGCTTGAAATACTCGGAATTGATTATGCAGGAGAATGATATGAAGGTTTTTGATATACGCAAAGATGGGCTTGAAGCCATAAAGGAACATGAGAATGAGGAGATTGCCATAACAGGATGCCTTGGCGAGCGTTATATAGGCTGCGGCATGAAGAGCGGCATAATGCACATAAAGGGAACACCTGGCAATGGCCTTGCAGCCTACCTCGATGGAGGCACTGTATATGTTGATGGCAACGCGCAGGATGCGGCAGCTGATACGATGAACGCGGGACTTGTGGCTGTGCGTGGCTCTGCCGGAGACGCGCTGGCATATGGAATGAGAAGCGGCCGTGTCTATATACTCGGCGATGCGGGATACAGGGCCGGTGTCCACATGAAGGCCTATGAAGACAACAAGAGCATATTGGTGATCGGAGGCCGTTCCGGCTCTTTCCTCGGAGAATACCTTGCAGGCGGCATCATAGTTGTTCTTGGGCTTGGCCATGATGGTGAGGACATAACCGGATACTTCTGCGGAAACGGCATGTATGCCGGTACAATCTACCTCAGGACAGATAAGACGCCGAAGAACCTCTCAGACAAGCTCATAAGGCGCAATGTGGGAGAAGAAGAGAAGGAAAACATCCTCAAGCCGATCATCGCAGATTTCGCATCTGTGTTCTCGATGCCTGTCTCGGATTGCCTGAAAGGAGGCTTCATTGCCATTGAGGCTGACAAGACGAAATCATACAGCCAGCTGTACGCTGCAGTCTGAATGCTTGATGCTCATCATGGAAAAAGCGGTACCTTCATCAGTACCGCTTTTTCTTTGTGACCCACTCCACGTCCCCTGTTTTTGAGGGCAGCCGTCAGGAGGCGCGTCTGAAAGCTGGCAGATTGGAATGTGGCCGATGCTTTCTTCTCTCCGATCCGGATGTGGGCCGGACCATTGGCTGGGTCGATAAATGAAGACTCTTACTTTGAGTAGTACTCGACTACGAGCTGGTCATTTACCTGTACAGGTATCTCTGACCTCTCTGGAAGCCTTACGAACTTTCCGGAGAACTCTTCCTCGTTCTTCTCGAAGTAAGGAAGGTTGAATGCTGGATGACCAAGGAAGCAAGACCTGAAAAGCTCGTTGCTTCTTGACTTCTCCTTGAGGGAGATCACATCACCAACATTGATCTGATAAGAAGGGATATCGACCTTCTTGCCATTTACGAGGATGTGACCATGTGTCACAAGCTGGCGAGCAAGGCGGATGGAGTTGCCGAAACCGATGCGGTAAACTGCATTGTCAAGCCTTCTCTCAAGGGAGATGACAAGAGCATCGCCTGTTGCGAGACTTGACTTGAGAGCCTTGTCGAAATATCTGCGAAGCTGCTTCTCAAGAACACCATAGTAAGCCTTGAGCTTCTGCTTCTCAGTCAGCTGCCTGCTGTAGTCAGTAGGCTTCTTCCTCTTTGAGAACGCTGGGCTGTTTGCCCTGTTCATTGCCTTGGGATGTCCACATACATTCACACCAAGTCTTCTGCACTGCTTGAATCTAGGACCCATATACCTTGCCATAGATTTTACCCTCCAGTAAACATGTGTCAGTTTTGTACTGTGCCTAAGCACAGCCTCTATACTTTATAGCGTAAGAATTTCTCTGTCAATTATCATTGATGCGGAAGTTGCCCTACCCTATTGTACAAGTTTCGAAAATACGCTAGATTACCATCTAGTGTTCAAAGCACAGGTCGATCCTGTAGCTCAGCTGGATAGAGCGTCCGCCTCCTAAGCGGAAGGTCAGCAGTTCGAATCTGCTCAGGATCATAAAACGGGATTGGCAATAAGGCTCCCTTTTTTCTAACAGATAAAATCTACAGCCTGAGAAAAGATTATCATTATATGATCCATATGGATGTGGATATTAGATTTTGCATCTAGCAGAACATTCTTTAATGGAATATCATTCTACAGCTATGGGAAAACGCTATACAATCTATGATATCGCCAAGCTTTCAGGCTTTTCGCCAAAGACAGTTGCCAGGGTAATAAACAACGAAAGCAATGTCGCCCCTGCGACTGCTGAGAAAATCAATGCGATAATCAGATCAATAGACTACCGTCCCAATGCATATGCGAAGAACCTGAAATCAAAGAAGACAAAGGTTGTCCTTGCATCAATCAACTCCCCAAAGGAATTTCCATTGCAGTGGATGCAGGTAATGATTGAACGCATCAGCCTGCTATGCCAGGAGAATGAGATTACCCTCTTTGTGGAATACTGTTATGATATGTCTTCTCTCGACAAATCCATACTCAATACAAATGCAGGTTTCATAGATGGGGTGATCGTATTCTATGAGGTAGAGGATGATCCACGCATAAGGATATTGAAGGAAAGGGATATACCTTTCGTCGTATTTGAACGCGCATACGACAAGACAGTAGATTACGTCGGCAATGCAAACTATGACGCGCTCTATGGCCTATTCAGCTCTCTATGCAAAAAAGGACTTGATTCAGCGACAATGCTGCTTCGTAAGCCAACCTTGGTCAATACAGACAGAGTAAATGGTGCGATAAACGCTTTCAGGGACAATGGAAAGGATGAAGGGGCGATCAACATCGTCTATGATATTGCAGGGGCAGATGAGGCTTATGCCTTCACAAAGGAAGCGATAGATAGCAGCAAGCTTGATGAACTTATATTCATATCCGGAGATGAGAGGGCTTTCGGGGTGTACAGGGCCCTGATAGAGAAAGGAATCAGAATCGGCAAGGACATATCGATTATAGGCTTCGATAACATACCATCAAGCAGGTTCCTCGTCCCTAGCCTATCGACATTCAGCCCTGATTACCAAAGGCTGGCAGAAAGCCTCATCCTTTCGTTGTTTCCGGAAGAGGGTACAAGCATCAACCGCCTTATAATCCCAAAGTTCATCCCGCGTGACAGCCTGAGGCCAGAGCTTCGCTAGGATTTCACCAGGACTTAACGAAGATTTTTGTTGACAGATGTAGGAAACGGGATAAGAATCCTTATTGTGATGACACCGATGTCATAACAAAGAAAGGAGTTCAAAATGAAGAAGATTCTTGCATCAATAGCACTGCTTGCCTTAGCGGCCTGTGCACTATATGCAGGCGGTTCCAGCGAAGACCGCAACGTCAGTACGCTTGAGTTCGCAATAAAGGAAACGGGATCAACGCTTGAAGCATACGAGGCAATTGTCGATGCGTTCAACGAATCCCATCCTGAAATAAATGTCGAGATAGTATCTTATGGAAAGGACTATCAGGCATTGATGAAGACAAAGATGGCAGCAAATGACCTGCCAGACCTCTTCACTACACATGGCTGGGCCGTAGCTCTTTATGGCGATTACCTCTACCCTCTCAATGACAGAAGCTGGACAGAACATCTCCTCCCAGAAATCAGGTCAACGGTCACAGACTATGATGGCCATGTCGTTGCCTTGCCGATGGATATAGATATCACCGGTCTTATCTGTAATGACGATGTCCTTGCAGCATCAGGAGTTGGGGCAAGACCGGAAAACCTTCCAGAGTTCCTTGAAGCATGCGAGAAGATAAAAGCAGCAGGATATACCCCGATACATATCGCAGGGAAGGACTCCTCTGATGTCGCCGGGCTTTTCTCAAGACTTTCACTCTCCATCCTTACAATGTCAGAGAAGCAGAACTATGCAAAGGAGCTTCTTGACGGCACATTCGACTGGACAAAGTATGATGAAATCGGAAGCTTCGTGCTCTCACTGGTTGAGAATGGATACACAAATGTCGACTACCTTACAGCAGACAAGTCAGGCACATACAGAGGACTTGCGCAGAACAAGGTCGCGTTCGCTTTCCAGTCCAATCTCACGATGGCCGAGGTAAGGAAGCTTAATCCTGAAGCGAATGTATCAATGATGGAAATCCCAGGGTATTCAGAAGATGACAGCAGCTTCCTCATCAGCGGCGAGCGCGATGCAGTAGGTGTATGGAAGGATTCCGAGAACCTTGATGCCGCTCTTGTCTTTATCGACTACCTTGCAGAGCCTGAGAATGTCCTTCTTATCGCAGAGGCATATAGCCTGCCGCCATCAATGGACAATGCGGAAGTAACCGATCCAGGCATCCTCGCCATTCTAGACCAGATCGATGGATCGACAGTAACAAACCACTTCGACAGGCAATATCTGCCGGATGGCATGTGGAATACACTCAAGGTATACAGCACATCAGTGCTCTCAGGTGAATCCACTGTATCAGAGGGATCCGAACTCATGAGAAATGATTATGTGAGACTGAAGAAATAAGGAAGGAAAGAAGATGAAACGTAGCCGCTCGCTATACATGATGTCTATACCTGCTGTAGCGCTTATCACAGTATTCGTGTTCATCCCGTTGGTGAGCGGAATACGTATATCGCTGACAGACTGGAATGGGTTCTCCCAGTCTTGGTCATATGTCGGGTTCAGGAACTATCTGAATCTATTCACGGATTCAAGGATAGTCCATGCAATAAAGAATACATTCTATGTCGGGCTCGGAGATACAATGCTCCAGAACATCTTCGGGCTGGCATATGCGCTGCTGCTTAATCACAGCTTCCGTGGCCGCAGCATAATAAGAGCAATAATATACCTGCCTGTGATGGTTTCCAGCCTTATCATGGGGTACATATGGTTCTTCATTGTCCAGTACGACAATGGAGCGCTCAACGACATCATCATGATGTTCGGTCAGGATCCAGTGGATTGGCTTGGGAGCGGTACAAGGGCTGTCAACTTCATAATGGTCATAACATCGATGCAGTTCGTCGGCCAGGCGATGGTCATATATCTGGCAGGGCTTCAGGGTATACCGAAGGAAATGTATGAAGCTCCGATGATAGATGGGGCTGGAACAATGCAGACATTCTTCCGCATAACGCTTCCAATGCTCAGAGCTTCGATACTCACGAATGTGATACTGAAGCTCATCGGCGGGCTGCAGATGTACGATCTCGTTGTAGCCCTTACCAACGGCGGTCCAGGGTTTAGCTCACATACGATATCAACGATGATAAACTATCTTTATTTCGATGCGCAGAACGCAGGCTATTCAGCAGCCCTTGGCGTATTCCTCTTCATTATCATCATGGTATCCACGATTACGGTAAACAAGATAATAGGGAGGGAGGACAAATGAGGAGATTCCTAGCCAGATATCTGCGTATTGGAGCAGCTACAGCAATCGCAGCATTCCACTTCATCCCTATCTACATCCTGATAACGGTCTCATTCAAGAAAGGATCTGACTTCTCTTCAAGATGGTGCCCTCCCTCATACCTCTATCTCGACAACTACATAGAGGTCCTGAAGGATGGGGATCTGATAAAGGCATTCGGCAATACGGTCCTTATAACAGTTTGCGCTGCATTCCTTGTGCTCTTCCTCGGTGCGATATGCGCATACCCTGTCGCAAGGATCAGAAGCCGCCTGAGCTCCCTGATAACAAATATCGTGCTGGCTGTGATGATGATACCATCACTGAGTGTCATCGTTCCTCTCTATACGAACATGCTTGGGCTAGGAGCTGTAAACACGTACTGGGGGATCATACTGATACTCGCCACATATAACCTGCCTATGTCAGTATTCCTTTTCTCCAACTTCATCCGCAATATCCCAGATGAGCTGGATGAGGCTGCGGCAATAGATGGATGCCGGGATTTCCGGATATTCTTCTCTGTGATAATGCCACAACTGCAGCCTGTGATCGCATCAGTGCTCATTTTGACAGGCATAAAAATCTGGAATGACTATAAATATGCACTTTATTTCTTGCAGGACAATGATATGGAGACGATAACACTATTCATATCGAAGTTTTTCTCAGACTTCTCCGTGGAACTGAATGAGGCAGCTGCAGCAGCTTTCCTCGCGATACTGCCGGTCTGCGTGCTGTTCCTGTTCCTGCAGAAATACTTCATCACAGGATTATCGGAGGGATCTATCAAATGACACAGAAGGCAAGAAAAGAAGACTGCAGGGAATTTTCCAGCAGGATATACGCATCCTTCAGAAAGAACATAGAAACAGTCCCAGAGCATTGGAAGATAAGCGAAGGACTCAGGGATAAGGTAAGCCCTGCCGGCTGTTTCGCGCCATTCTACGGATACACATCGGTATACAGACTATCAGCAGATGATGCAGCGAAATGCAGGATAGTCCAGGATAAGCTTCTCAGCTGCCATGGTCCGATGTTCGTCCCGCTTCCAGAGCGTACGTTCCATCTGACCGCCCACGAATTCTGCAATGAATATACGGTATCATCATCGCCATCAGAGATAGATGAGAAGGAGAAAACCATAGAGAATAGGATAGAGAATCTCTTCCACAGGCTTCACAGATCAGAGAGAAAGGGTGTGAGCCTTATCGCACTGGGCCCCAGTACAAGCGGTAGCGACGTGGTAAGCATCAAATTCGTACCCAAGACCGATGATGATGCGGAAATACTTCAGGATATATTCTCTGAAAGCGAGGAGATCTGGCCTGTTGGGCGGTTCTACACCCCGCATGTGTCCCTTGGCTACTTCAAGACCGAGGAATTCGCGCAGGATGCTGTTGAATCCCTTTATAAAGATATAAGGGAATTGGCAGAACAAACAGATTTCACCATATCATTCAGCGTGGATGATCTTGTCTATCAGAGGCATTTCGACATGCAGGATTTCAGGAAGATATTCTCAGTCAAGGAGATGAAATGATGGAAATGCCTTCATATGATGAATACAGGAAGATGCTTCTCGAGCGATTCACCTCTGACATAGCAATCCGGCCGAAAAGATGGAAAATTGCCGAAAACCTTGTCAGGAAGGTATCAAGGGAAGGAGTCCTTCAGCCTTTCTATGGATATACATCCATATTTGATCTTTCCGAAGAGGCTTCTACGGAATGCAGGAAACGCTATGATGCATTCTGCAGCAGAGTGGAAAACCTTGTGATTCCACTCCCCTCCCAATCATTCCATCTTACTCTCCATACATTCTGGAACGAAAACAACTCTGCCTCGCCTGCTGAGGTAGATAAAAGAATGGAGCTATCCAGACCTCTGATAAAGAAGGCGATGGATGAGATGATGAGAGAGTATGGCAACTCAATGATACGCATGCATTCACCAGGGATAAGCACAAACGGAAGCGATGTCGTGAGCATGAAGTTCATCCCAGCCAGCGAGAAGGATTACAACCTGCTATGCACATTATTCCTGAAGATGGAGGAAATCTGCCCTCTTGGACAGGCCTATGTTCCACATATCTCATTCAGCTATTTCAAGGTAAAGGACTATGGAAGGCAGGAGATAGACACCATCTACGATGCAATCAACAGCATAAACAAGGAATTTGGAAACACTGAAATTCTCATAGCGGTATCGTCGTTAGGATTCAGGATGCATCGGATGATGGATGGTTACATCAAAGCTGAATGAACGCTTAAGCCCTCTGCCTTTTCGGTAGAGGGCATCATATCCTTGCACCTTATTCTCAGTGAAAACACTGTCCTATATTTTCTCTAAAGTATTGCCGCGATATCTATATTCCCGTCATCGATTCCGACAAAAGCTCCGCTCCTGGCCTCATCAGTATCCTCATGAGCGATAAGCCATTTGTTCCTTGCCCATAACAGCTTCTCTTCCATGTTCCTCGGCTCTCCGATCTCAGGCTTCTCTGTATTGGTCCCCTTAGGAAGCACTATGACTACCTTGAAGCCTTTGCTGCCATCTGTATGGCAAGGCGCATAATGAAGCGTTGTAGCATATACCTCGACCACCGTCCCCTTAGGGGCCCTGAATGCCTTGACTGACTCTGAGCTGATATGGCCGCCTGCGATATCACCTTCATTGGCAACAAGAAGTATGAAGTCATCAATGCCGATATTGAGCTCACTGTCCTTATGGTACTCAAGACAGTTGAGCTTCGTGTTATATCCCCAGCAGAGACCGATCTGGATAGGCATCCCTCCATATGCTCTTGCTGAGAACTCATTGAGTATCCTGCAGGATTCAAGCGAATCGATACCAGGCCTGTACTCTGTTCCCGCTTCCGGCATCGGGATTTCATATACCTTTCCAAGAAGCTCTGAAACATCATAACCCTCAAGCACCTTGCCATAAGCAGCGAATGCTCTGTCGAAAACTGAGAGTATTTCCACAAATTCCTCCTAAACATCTATAGGATAGATGCAAATACTGCAATATTCCACAGAAAGCTAAAGGAGCTCCTGATAATCAGGAAACACAGAGAGGCTGCGTTTGAGGATCCCATTCGCATGCGCGATGAAAAGCCCGTAATTGGTCATCGGAACTCCCTGTTCCTCCGCGCTTCTGTACCTGTTCTTCATCACGCGTTCAGTAAGCATGCATCCGCCACAGTGGATGATAAGCGAGAAACGGGATAGATCATCAGGAAAGCCCTGACCGGACGAGAACTGGATATCAAGATCAAGACCTGTGAGCTTTCCCAGTAGCTTCGGTATCTTCTCTGTTCCTATATCCCCGCACTGTCTGTGATGCGTACAGCCTTCGGAGATGAGCACGGCATCTCCTTTTCTGAGATTCCGTATCGCGGCAATTCCCCTGACTGCGCTCCCCAGATTTCCCTTATGGCGGGCAAAGAGAATCGAGAACGATGTGAGGAGGATATCATCAGGGACAGAGAGCGAGACAGGCCTGAACGCCTGGCTGTCGGTGATCACAAGCTTAGGACGAAGCTCCCCTATCGTCTGGGCAACGCGCTCGACAGAGGTGATCATGATGCGCCCATCCCCATCCAGGATATCGCGGATAGTCTGCTGCTGAGGCAGGATCAGGCGTCCTTTCGGAGCGGCCTTGTCGATCGGTATCACCAGAAGGACCATATCACCGGGAGTGATGAGATCACGCACAATCGGGGGTTCCGCCTCTTCCTTTCCCAGTGCTCCTATCGCACTCCTCAGTTCATCTATCCCATCCCCTGTTGCGGCGCTGACATGCATCGCTTTCAGATCACCAGGAATGGCATCTTGATAAATGTAGTCAGGAACAGCGTCCTTCTTTGTGATGATGACCATGCACGGAATGCCTTTTTCCCTTATCCTGGCAAGAAAGGCTTTGTCGACGCTGCTCATCGCGGACGATGGATCGAGGGCAAGAAGCGCTGCGTCAGATCTCTCAAGCGTTTTCATGCACTTCCCGACACGAAGCGCTCCAAGTTCCCCTTCATCATCGTATCCGGGAGCATCCATGAGGACAACAGGCCCCAGAGGAAGTATCTCCATGGCCTTGCTCACTGTATCCGTAGTCGTCCCCTTCACGGACGAGACAACAGAGAGATCCTGCCCTGCTATAGCATTCATCAACGTTGACTTACCGGCATTGCGGCTGCCGAATATCCCGATATGGAACCTGTTTGATGATGGTGTGCTGTTCAAAACCTGAAATCCCTCTCACCCTTTTCGATAAGGCCGATGCGCTCACGCACGATCTGGCGGACCTTCTCGTTTGGTATCGTCTCGATCTCTTTCGCTATCATCTCATCTCCAGCTGCTTTCGTTGCAGGGGATGCGTAGTCCATAAGATACTCCTTGAGAGTCATCAAAGCATTAGGCAGGCAGCAGTTCTGTATCTGTCCAGCCTTGCATAGTGACATGAATCTGTCTCCAGTACGCCCTTCACGATAGCATGCAGTGCAGAACGATGGCGTATAGCCCATGCCGATAAGCCATCTGACAACCTCATCAAGCGGCCGCTGATCCGAGACCTCGAACTGGCTCGTATCCTCTTCCTCATCCTCAGCATAACCGCCGACACTTGTCCTGGAGCCTCCTGAGATCTGGGAAATGCCAAGATGGAGAGCCCTCTCGCGCACGGACTTTGATTCACGGGTGGAGATGATCAGACCGGTATACGGGACTGCTATGCGGATACATGCGATGATCTTGAGGAAGGTCTCATCATCGATGCCGTTGTCGAAATCATCCGGATTAATGTCGTCAGCCTTCTTTACCCTCGGGACCGAAATGGTATGGGGACCAACACCATGTACAGCCTCGAGATGCTCAGCGTGCATGAGGATTCCCGCAAATTCATAGCGGTAGAGCTCAAGGCCGAAGAGAACTCCAAGGCCGACATCATCAATGCCACCTTCCATTGCCCTGTCCATCGCCTCAGTGTGATAGTTATAGTCATGCTTAGGCCCTGTAGGATGCAGCCGGAGATAGCTCTCCTTATTGTATGTCTCCTGGAAGAGGATGTATGTGCCGATTCCGGCCTCCTTGAGCTTCCTGTAGTTCTCTACAGTCGTTGCCGCTATATTCACATTCACACGCCTGATAGCGCCATTGCGGTGCTTTACCGAATAGATTGTCCTGATTGATTCAAGGATATATTCAATAGGATTGTTGACAGGATCCTCTCCTGATTCAATAGCAAGCCTCTTGTGCCCGATATCCTGCAACGCCTTGACCTCCGCCGCGATCTCCTCCTGCGTAAGCTTCTTGCGTGGGATATGCTTGTTCTTCGCGTGGTATGGGCAGTATACACAGCCATTGACGCAGTAGTTCGAAAGATAGAGAGGAGCGAACATCACGATACGGTTGCCGTAGAAGTCATTCTTTATCTGATTGGCAAGCGTGTAGATCCGCTCGTTCAGGTCAGCTATCGTGCATTCAAGAAGCACAGAGGCCTCACGATGCGAAAGCCCCTTCCTCTTCTCAGCCTTATCAAGGATGCTCTCTATAAGAGCCCTGTTATCCTTGTTCTCATCTGCATATCTGAGTGTTTCCCGGATCTCACCATCATCGATGAAATCATCCGCTATCATTGATCTTGGATCGTACATCATGTCCTCCATCGGGTCAGTTGATCTTCCCCTTCAGCTTTGTATAGGAATCCTGGCCTCAGCTCTCTTCGGCGTCGGATACGCTGATACTACCAAGAAAGCATGACATCAGCAATGGGATGGGATGAAATCACCTCGTTCAAGCGCACCTTCATAGCCAGCTTCCCTGAAATGCTCCATGATCGCCTTGAGGTTATCGCCATCCTCTTCCCCTGAAATCTTCTTGTTGTCATACAGAAGATACTTTCGTCTCTCCGCGCTTGGCGTAATGTTCGGCATCACCACGTTTGCACCAGCTTCAAGGCCAAGTATCTGCCCATCCGAGGATGCTGTTGCAAGTGCTGTCGTGGAAGGCAGGAGCACAGATGGGAGTGCGATGCGGACAAGTGAGAGAAGGCGCAGAGTCAGCCCTATGCTTCCTCTCTCCTCATCTTTGAATGGAGTGTCATGATGAGGTATGAACGGACCGATCCCCACCATCTCCGGTTCAAGCGATTGCAGGAATACCATATCCTTGGCAAGCGTATGCCCTGATGAATATGGAGAGCCCACCATCATTCCGGCTCCTGTCTGATAACCAAGCTTCTTGAGCGTCCTGAGGCACTGAAGGCGGTTATCAAAGGACATAGAAGAGGGATGAAGCTTACCATAGTGTTCCCTGTCTGCTGTCTCATGGCGCAGCAGATACCTGTCAGCACCAGCTTCACGCAGCGCTTTATAGCTCTCAGCGCTCCTTTCCCCGATGCTCAGCGTAAGGGCAGCATCCGGAAAGCTTTGCTTTATCTTCCTGACAAGCGGTACCAGGCGCTCATCTGTCCAATAGGGATCCTCACCGCCTTGAAGCACGAATGTGCGGAACCCGAGGCTGTAGCCACGGCAGCAGGCAGAGGCAATCTCGTCTGAAGAGAGCCTGTAACGCTCTGCTCTCTGGTTGCTTCTCCTCAGTCCGCAATATAGGCAATCATTGCGGCAATATGATGTGAACTCTACAAGACCACGAAGATAGACCTTCCTGCCATAGACCTTGTCACGGACATCACGGGCAGCAGCATGGAGCATCTCGTCCGGGTAAGCTGCCCTGTCCGAAATGAGGGAGAACCACTCCTCTTTGGTGAGGATGGCTCCCCCCAGTGCTTTTCCTAAGAGATCCATCAGGCTTTCGTGTACAGTGCCTGGCTGCTGACACCCGGAAGCTTTCCAAGCTTCCCGGAAAGAGCTGATATGACATCGCTTGGAGCGTCCACGACGATGCTGATGATGCTCATATTCCTCTTCTGGTACGGCAGCCCCATCCTTCCGATGATGTACTGGCCATACTGATGGAGAAGCGCGTTCACATCCTCAGCCTTCTCCTTGTCCTCGACGATTATCCCGATAACCGCGATCCTTGTCTCTTCGTCCATATGATCCTCCACAAGATTTAAATAATCTCAGAACTATCTGCTATACCAGCTAGCTATGCGTTTCCCTACATTCTCCTCGAGATTGCGGAAAAAGAACTGGTAGTCATAAAGGTGGTATACCCCATCCGGGAAAAGTGAATTGCTGTACTCTTCAGGGAGAATATCAACAGCTTTCAGAGTACCTCTCCCTGGATCAAGATAAGCGCCTGTGAGATAAGGTATCTCCTTGACGATGGAGCCAGAGTAATCGGTAAAGCATGCTCCTTCGTTAAGCTCTTTATCTGCAAAGGTGCTGTCAGTCTTCCAGTTAAGCGGGTTTATACCTATCGTCCTCACACCATCAGGGACTATTATCGAGCCATCAGCTTCCACGCTCTCGCTGTTGAAGGACACAATCACTCCCGTATCGTCCTCCCGCTCTGCCATCTTCAGCTGTGGGTATTCCTCAAGATCCTTCTCTGTTATCCTCCAGCCTATGCAGTATGCCGCTATGAGGCTGTCAGAGAGCTCAGGATCATCGAAAAGGTTCTCAATGAGCATGAGGACAAGCTGAGCCCCCTGCGAGAACCCTGCAAGAATGAATGGCCTGCCATCATTCTCATTCTCGAGATAATACATGAAGGCATCTTCGATATCCTCATATGCTATCGCTATGTAAGGCGCAGCGTCCTCTTCGCTCTCCAGATAGAGAGGGAATGTCATCTGACGGTAATAAGGTGCGTACATCGTTGCGTGATCCTCATATATGCCACGCTCCATGTTCAGAGCTCCCAGGAAGCTTTTCTTGGTCGCCTCATCATCAAGCGCCATATTCATATTGCCTTTCTTTCCCATATCCACAGTAGGACAGATAAGGAAGAGATCCGCGTCCTTGCCTTTACCCTCCTCCCAATAAGCCCAGTTAGCCTTGTCGGAGTAATCAACAGGGACTTCAATCTCTGAAACAGAGACACAGAAAGAGAAGACGAGAAAAACGAAAGCAATGATGAGGGAATATAGCGGATACCTGAGCTTCATGTGCTGATGATACCACTTTGTCTCTCATATCTTCTATATGGTGGTATCATAGTAATGATGAAGAGAATACTGCTGTTTCTTATACTGACCGTACTGCCGCTGGCCCTCTATGCACAGACTTCACTGGAGGTTTCCGTCAGCCCTGCGTTTAACATCGCCTCGTTCATAACTGGCAAGGATAGCTCGATATCCGTAGATACATCGGAAGATATCGCGAAAGGCTTTGCTGTCTCAGCTTCCATACTCCACGAAATCTATCCATGGCTCTCTGCCGGAGGAACGGCATATGCTGATACAAGAAGCCTTATCGGCAAGGACGGAGCGTTCATAACGATACCGTTCATGGCAGCGCTGCGTTTCTCATACCCAGGGGAAGGCATAGAGATACCGCTGACGATAATGGCTGGAGGACATGCCCAGATAGCAGGGCAATACGTCAAGATGGGAGCATCATTCGCCATCTCTCTAGGCCTTGCAGTCAAGCTCACGGAGAACTTCTTTTTGGATATCTCGACATGGTTTACGCTCTTGATGCAGTTCAGCGATGATGGAAGGACTGCTTATCAGATAGCAGCACGCCCAATAGCGCTAGGCGTGAAGGCTGTATTCTAGGAGGCGGGAATGAAAACGAACATAGCAATCATCATTATGGCGATCATTCTCTCGTCCTGCACTCCGCTTACCTATATCGACGGCACGATGCTTGATGATTTCACCTCCACACCTGAACCGGAAGCAAAGGTGGAGAAGATCGAAGTTGACGGGGATGACTGGGAGCTTCACTACAGCATAGACGGGTACCGCATAGACAACGTTGAGATCATCGGTGTCATTACAGGTGGAGACAGGATCAATATCACGGACAAGGTCACATTCGTAGCATCGGACAATGAAAGCGTGACTATATCATACGGAGGCTGTACAGCAGAGCTTCCTATAAAGAGCGGCAAAAGCATCGAGATATACATAGATCCCGGCACGATATACTACAACTTCTACATGCCTGATGAGTTTCCGGAAGATGATGATGTCTTCGTTGGATGGGAATCGGAAACAGGAGAAGTACAGCACTTCCCTATCGTCAACTACAGCAAGGAAGACTGCCTTGTAATCCATCCGCTATACAGGAAGACAAGCGAAGTATTCACATTGAATGGCACGGAAATCACAGGAACAACAGACACTCTCTATGAGTTCTATGGCATACCTTCTTCGATAACCGCGATAGAAAAGAGCGCATTCGCACGCAACAAGACAGTGAAGGCTATTGCATTCGAGAAGGATTCATCCATAACAGAGATAAGGAGCGACACATTCTATTTCTCAGGTCTGGAATACATAGAGATACCATCATCCGTAACAGCTATCAGGGAAAGGGCTTTCGACGGAGCTTCAAATCTCAAGGAAGTCATATTTGAAGAGAACTCGAAGCTTGAATCCATCGGCTCGGATGCCTTCTCTGTCCTTACTATGACAGAGTTCACTATCCCGAAGAGTGTAAAGACAATCGGCAGAAGCGCTTTCGGAATGGATGTGTATCTGGAAAAGGTCACCTTCGAGAAAGGGACCATGATTGAAAGCATAGACCAGTATGCGTTCGACAATGACTTCTCACTCAAAACGATAGAGTTCATCGATCCAGCTGCAGATAAGATTCCTGATAACGTAGAGACAAGCTGGGGAGCGCCGATGAGTCCACAGATCATATGGGATGGTGAGACTATAGCCAGATAGGCGGATGTGGCCTATGCACAGGTGGTCTGTAAGGAGGTCGCGGCGGTGGAGGCGGCAGTGGTCTCGGATAGTGATATCGTGGAGGATCTAGCGTCAGATCTATGATATCTGAATAGAGATCCAGCACATCAGCTGTCGTATCAAGCACGTAGGAAGCCTCATACAGATCGCCTGTAGTGCATGATGCACCGACCAGAGCTGTGATAATCACAATCAGGATAAGCTTTGCTCTCATGTGATCATTATACTTCATCAGTTTCCTTGCGGCATAGTTTCAAAAAATGTTAAATCCAATTTTATTAAAATAGTTTTTAACATTCCTATTTTAACAAAATCATGCTACTATCATTATATGTTCAGGAACAGGGAAAAAGAGATAAAGAGCATTGAGAATGTAATCGCTAAAGCTAGCAATAAGGCTAAGGCTATCCTCATATACGGCAGAAGACGGGTTGGCAAGTCCTCTCTGCTTGATGAGATAAAAAGAAGATGCAGCAAGACATTCATATACTTCACTGCGACAAAATCGAGATTTGAGATCATCTCATCACGCTTCGCTGCAGCGGTTGCAGAAGAAACTGGGGAAGATTTCTATCGTCACATCAATGACATGCACGCCCTGCTGATGGCACTGCGCTCAACTGGTAAGGACTATGTCATAGCAATAGACGAATACCAGTACATGAAGGAAGCATATAAGGATGGAAACCTTGATTCCATCTTCCAGGCGGAGATGGAACATCTCACGGGCTCTTTCACATTCATCTTCTCTGGTTCCTATATCTCAGAAATGAAGAAGATGAACGATGTATCCGAGCCTCTCTATGGACGCTTCCAGCTCTCGATAAATCTGAAGCCATTCGATTACCTCGATTCATCTGCATTCTATGAAACGCTCTCCCCATATGAGAAGATAGGATTCTATGCTGTCTTCGGAGGATATCCCTTTGCCCTTGATTACATCGAACCGGAAAAAGGACTGAGATGGAATATCGAGAATATCCTTCTTGATACAAAAGGATATGTCTATACATCACTCAGATACGCCCTTTTGAAGGAAATATTCAAGATAGAGACTGCTGAGTCGATACTCCTTGTCCTTGGCAACGGCAAAGCCCGCAACTCAGAGATTGCATCCTCTACATCTTCATCAGCGGCAAGCGTATCGATTGAAATCAGAAAGCTGATGGAAATGGAGATTGTATCAAGCACATTCCCGATAAACAGGCATAAGGATGAGAAGAAGACATTCTACGAGATTTCAGACAATCTTCTAAGGTTCTTCTATGCTTATATCCTGCCAAACGAGAATGAGATTGAACTTCGTGGACCTTCTACTTTCTATAAGAGATTCATAGAGCCATCCCTTCCAGATTTCATTGCACGTAGGTTCGAGCATATAATTCCGGAATATCTGAGGAGGCTGATAAGGCTTGGCAAAGCTGATGATATCCTTGATATCGGAACATATTGGTATGACCTACCCAAGGAAAAGAAGAATGGTGAATTCGATTGCGCTATCAAAAAGGACAGCGGCTATACCATAATCGAATGCAAATACCTGAAAGACAAGATGCCAGAAAGCCTTGCCAGGTCAGAGGCTAAGAAGATTGAGATGATCGAGAATCTGAATGTTAATGAAATTGGATTTGCCTGCCCTAACGGATTTGAATTCAAAAAAGGCAGATTCCTCCTCATTGATGGCGAGGATCTATACAGTATTCCCCGAATAATATGAAGGGCCTCATCCGCACAAGCTAGCCCAAAGGCTCGAAAGCTGCATTGCCAGATCAAAAACACATTGAATAAGGGCTCAACCTTCCAGCTGAGCCCAAAAGCATAAAATATTTCGGAAGAGACATTCTCTTCTTACCTATTTCATCTGGGTGGCCATCTCCCCACCC
>CASFMA010000008.1 GCA_949295675.1 uncultured Spirochaetales bacterium
AAAGCTGGACGACCTGGCTTCCGGCACGCTTCCCGGTATTGCATACCTCAGCCGATATGGTATCCCCATCTATCCTGGCGTTCTTTATTCCGAAAGATGTATATGAGAGGCCATGGCCGAATGGGAAGAGGACGGGAAGGCCCAATGAGTCATACCACCTGTAGCCGATGAATACGTCTTCCCTGTACACTACCTTCTTTCCGCTTCCAGGAAAGCTGAGGTATGATGGATTGTCCTCCAGGCGGAGGGGATATGTCTCTGAAAGATGTCCAGATGGATCGGCAATGCCGAAGAGCAGCTCAGCGGAAGCCTCCCCCACAGCCTCCCCTGCAAGGTTCATCTCAAGTATCGAAGGGACTCTGTCAACCCATGGAATCGATACAGGGCTGCCGTTATGAAGTACAACGACTATGCTCTTCTGCTTCCCTGCCAGCTTCATGATAAGCTCGTTCTGGCAATCAGGGAGATTTATGTGCTTCCTGTCGAAGCCCTCGCTCTCATATGAATCAGGAAGGCCGGCGAACACGACAGCGACATCGGCTGCAGCTCCTGCCTCAACAGCCTTGTCAAGGAGCTCCTGGTCACGTGTCATTCCGTCATCGCACCAGCCTGCCTCATATGTGACATCACAATAGAGGGATGCTTCATCCAGGGCAGAAGAGACCTTGTAGCTGTTCACATGGCTTGATCCGCCACCCTGGTAGCGAGGGAACTGAGCAAAGCTACCGATGAAAGCTATCTTCCTGTCCTTAGGCAGAGGAAGGATATCACCATCGTTCTTGAGGAGCACCGCGCACTCCTCAGCAAGCCTCTTGGCAAAGCTGTGCTGCTCCTCCAGCGTATAGAGGCAGCCATCCGCATTCCCCTTCCTGAACACCCACTTCAGTATGCGCCTTACAGCCTCATCAAGCACGCATAGATCAAGCCGGCCCTCTTCCACAGCCCTGACGATCTCCTTATCCCTGACGCCAAATGATGATGGCATCTCAAGCTCAAGGCCGGCAAGGAGCGCAGAGACCCTGTCATTCATCGCGCCCCAGTCAGTCATTACGATGCCGTCAAAGCCCCATTGCTTCCTCAGGACATCATCAAGCAGCCATCTGTTCTCGCAGCAGTATGTGCCATTTATCCTGTTATATGCACACATGATGGACCACGGATGCGCCTTCCTGACAACTATCTCAAAGGCCTTGAGGTATATCTCCCTCAGCGCCCTCTCGCTCACGATCGTATCTGTGGACATCCTGCAATATTCCTGATTGTTCGCAGCAAAATGCTTCACGCATACTCCGACGCCCTCATCCTGCACTCCACGCGAATAAGAAGCGGCAAGCTCACCCGCGAGAAGAGGATCCTCCGAAAGATATTCAAAGTTCCTCCCGCACAGCGGGCTTCTCTTCATGTTGACTGCAGGGCCGAGAAGCGTATGAAGCCCCTTTCCCCTGGCTGCATTGCCCAGATGCTTGCCAAGCTCATATGCGATACCGCAATCAAAGGAAGAGCCAAGCGCAGAGCCTGTCGGATAGCATACCGCCTTATCTGACTCTCCAAGCCCGAGATGATCTGAGCCCGTGCTGTTCTGCATGCGCAGCCCATTAGGGCCATCGCTCACCATGACAGATGGGATGCCAAGCCGCTCTGCAGGCTTTGTATTCCAGAAATCCAGCCCTGAGCAAAGCGATGCTTTTTCCTCAAGCGTCATTTCAGCTATAAGTCTATCTATGTCAGGCATTGCATCTTCCCTCCTT
>CASFMA010000009.1 GCA_949295675.1 uncultured Spirochaetales bacterium
AGATCCCATCGCCTTTCATCCTCCCTTTTGAAAACTCTAAGGAGTATCTTGTCCACGGTTGTCCATATTTTGCTCACGAAAATCTGAGAAATACCTGAAAATGTCTGATAGCGATAAATGACGATCAAGATAAGTCCAAACACATAAGCTTATGCAATATAATTAATTGCAGATAATGATTAAGAAACATCTGAGAACGCCTGAGAATAGCTCAGGCGTAGTCCGGGTCGATGTTGAAGCTGAATGAGTATGTGGGGAATGCTTCCTCAAGGGCCTTCTGCTCAGCAGCCCTGAATGCCGCAAGGTCGGTGACAGTGAAGTCTATAACAACATCGAAATGCACCCTCGAGTCCTCGAAATGCACATGGAAGCCATGTATGCTCAGTACGGCAGGCGATGCTGTCTTCAGCACTTTCAGCACTTCCTGCTTCATGAGCTGCACTACAGGATTCTTGGTGTTCACAGCATACATCCCGAAAGTCATGTAGATGCCCATCTTTTCCATGATCTCTTCCTGGGCATCTGTCATTGCGTCGAATACCTCCTCCGTCAGCGAATCGGAAGGAACCTCGACATTGCATGTGCCTATTGAACGTGACGGCCCATATGTGTGTATCTGGATATCATAGCCTCCAGATAGCGGAGGATGGTTGTTTATCAGGGACCTGAGAAGCTTGACGGTATCCTTGGTAGGCCTTTCGCCGACGATTGTCGATACTGTGCCTATCACGCTCGTTATTCCGGCATAGAGTATGAATATAGATACAATTATCCCCGCAACGCCATCTATCGGCAATGCTGAGAATCTGGAGGCAATCGCAGCGACTATCGTGACAGAGGTCGCAAGTGCATCGGACAGTGCATCAGATCCTGATGCTGAGAGAGCTTCGCTTTCTATCTTCCTTCCGTTCTTTATGTTTATGCGCCACAGCCCGATCTTTATCAGTATCGTCATTGCGAGGATGATCACCATCGGTATCGATATCGTTACAGGGCTTGGCTCGATTATCCTGTCGATTGAGGTGCGGAAGAACGATGCGCCTGTGAAAATTACAAGAAAAGCCACGAACAGTGCCGAGATATACTCCATACGGCCAAAGCCTAGTGGATGAGAGTGCGTCGGGCGTCTTGTCGAGGCATTGAAGCCTATGATCGTGACAATCGATGAAAGCATGTCTGAAAGGTTGTTTGCCGCATCTGATACGATTGCGACAGATCCGGACAGCAGTCCGATTATAAGCTTCAGGACAGCGATGAAGGCATTTGATGCTATGCCCATCGCAGCAGTCCGCCTGAGGACTTTCTTTCTTGTTCCTTCTTCAACCATACTCGCGATTCTAGCGATGTTTGGTAGGGTGTACAAGAAGCGTGGCGTGCTATAATGACAATGTGGAACTTACGGATTGGATTGAAAGGAAGATCATTCCGGATATGAAAGGCTTCATATCCATAACAGGCGGCGGCGGGAAGACAAGCCTCATGTCGCTTCTCGGGCGCTTCTTTGCAGAAAAGGGACGGAGCGTGATCATGACGACCACGACGAAGGTCGCGTCGCCTCGTCTCCACGATTACGGCTCCAGCCTGGCATTCGGGGATGAGAGTGTCCTCTGCCATGAGCCGTGCGGAGGCGAGCTGGTGTTCTATGCCGAGCACAGTGTCCTTGATATGAAGAAATGGGTGGCTCCGAGGGAAGAGGTCCTCTCCGTCCTTGCGTCAAGGTACGATATCGTGATCGCAGAGGCTGATGGGTCAAGGGGGCTGCCGCTGAAGATCCATACTGAGCGTGATCCTGTCATCCATCCATGCACCACAGCCGTTATTGCGGTGATGGGGCTATGGGGCATCGGGGACAAGATCTATTCATCTGTATTCGGCGATGGCCGCGAAGGTATCATAGACAGTGATTATCTCTCATGGTATCTGAATACGGCAGAGGGTCTTTCAAAGGGATTCTGCGGCAATGATGCAATCATATTCAATGGTGCGGATGCCTTTGATGGTGCGATCAATCTTCATGATCTTGATTATCCTGGAAGCTGTGCGGCCTGCAGCGCGTCAATCAGGGAAAATAAGGTTTACGAGGTCACATATGGATATTGAGAAGAGTATATATATAATCGCTGACAGTGATGAGGCAAAGGTCGTCGAAGCATTCTTCAGCTATGCTGGCTGGCGTGTTGAGAGAGGATATCCTGAAGCCATTTCGCCATTCACTGCCATAGTCCTTGGAAGAGGCAATGCCTCGCTGCTCCAGTCTTTTTCAGCTACGCCTGCATTCTTTGCCGCTGTCATATATGATGAGCTCAGGACGATAGGCGACATATTGAAGGCATTTGGATTCAGGAAGAGGCTCGTGGTCGTAAGAGGCGCGGGAGATCTTGCTACAGGCACGATAATAAAGCTGCACAATGCAGGCTACAGCGTGATTGCGACAGAGATAGAGAGACCTACCGTCATACGCCGCACAGTCTCACTTGCAGAGGCTGTATATTCAGGCACAGCTGAGGTTGAAGGAGTCACGGGATGCCTTGCAGAGTCTGCTGGCGATGCGTTCAGGATAATCCGCAGCGGATCTGTCCCGATAATGAAGGATCCGCAGCTCTACATCATTGAGGAGGTTCGTCCTGCCATCCTTGTTGATGCGGCGATCGCGAAGAGAAATCTCGGGACACATAAAGGCCTGGCGCCTTTTGTGATTGCCCTTGGGCCAGGTTTCTCGGCAGGTGTGGATGCTGATGTGGTCATAGAGACAAAAAGAGGACATAGCCTTGGATCAGTCATCCGCAGCGGTACGGCGATTCCGAACACCGGAGTTCCTGGCAATATTGCTGGATATGCCTCTGAGCGTGTCATACATTCCCCTTGCGCCGGTGTCTTCCATGGAGCCAGGGCTGTGGGGGATATCGTGTGCAAAGGAGACGTGATTGCCTATGTGGGAACTGCTGCGATAACGGCTACGATCGATGGTAAGCTCCGTGGATTGCTTCATGATGGCCTCTCTGTCCCAGAGGGCTTCAAGATTGCAGATATCGATCCAAGAGGGGCAGCGGTTGACCATCTCACTGTCTCAGACAAGGCCCGCGCTATAGCCGGAGGTGTGCTTGAGGCGGCAGATTCGTTCATAGCCATGCTAGGCAAGTGACATGCTCTCCACCTTCATAAGATGCAGACTCCTGACGGCAAAGGTTGAAGCTATAAATGCCTTGTGGTAGTCTCAAGCTATGGCTGAAAGCAAAGTTATAGATAGCGTTAAGGCTCTTGAGAAAGGGGCGGCAAAGCTCGGCATGGCATCCTGTGATGCGAGGAACGCCTCGCTCGAAGCCATTGCGCGTGCGATTGATGGCAACAGGAAGCTTATACATGAAGAGAACGCAAAGGATATTGCGAGGGCTGGGGAAGATGGTGTCTCTCCAGCTCTCCTGCATCGTCTGGAGTTCTCTGACGAGAAGATAGACAGTGTGATAAAGGGGCTGCATGAGCTTGTCTCATTGCCTGATCCGGTTGGCAGGGTAAGGGAGAAAAGGGAGCTTGATCCCGGATTCGTCCTTGAGAAAGTCACATTCCCTATAGGCGTGATCGCCATGATATTCGAAGCCCGTCCAGATGCTCTTGTGCAGATTGCAGGGCTTTCGATGAAATCGGGCAACGCAGTTGTCCTGAAGGGAGGAAAGGAAGCCACTCTTACAAACAGAGTGCTTGTCTCAATCATAAGGGAGGCGTCCTTACCAATTGTCGGGACAGAGTGGATCCTAGGCATCGAGAGCCATGAGGACGTGAATGCTATCCTGAGCCTGGATAAGTATATAGATCTTATCATTCCACGCGGTTCGAATTCATTTGTACGCTTTGTCATGGAGCATACGCGCATTCCTGTGCTTGGTCATGCGGATGGCATATGCTCTGTCTATGTTGATAGCCATGCTGATCTGGACAAGGCGCTGCGCATATGTGTCGACAGCAAGGTC
>CASFMA010000010.1 GCA_949295675.1 uncultured Spirochaetales bacterium
TACAAGACTGCCTATATAGGCAAATGGCATCTTGACGGCAGCGAGCTCAACTTCAGCAGCCATCCTGAATCCGGTGCAGCGTACTGGGACGCATACACTCCGAGGGGAGAGAGAAGGCATCACTTCCAGTTCTGGCACTCATATGGTGCGATGGACAACCACACCGCGCCGCATTACTGGGAAGACAGCCCGAAGGCAATGACATTTGATGAATGGTCGCCAAAGCATGAGACAGATGTGATGATCCAGTACCTTGAGAGCGTCAGGAACGATGAAAAGCCAGTCTTTGCCGTGCTTTCCTGGAACCCTCCCCACCCGCCTTATGACCTGATAGCCCCAGAATGCCTCAAGCTGTATGAGGAAGATGGTGCATTCCGCCCGAATGTCCCGGAAAGCTGGCGCACCGACAGCGCATACCTGAAGAAGAGGAAGGAGTACTTCAGCGCTGTGGCCGGGCTTGACAGGGAATTCGGAAGGCTTATCGCCTATCTGAAGGAAAGCGGATTCTATGACGACTCAGTGATAGTGCTCTCAGCAGACCATGGCGATATGATGGGATCCCATGGGCTGTACGGAAAGAATGTATGGTATGAAGAGTCCGTAAGGATCCCATTGATCATACATGACAATGAAATCGGAAGAGGATGCAGCCATGCGAGGATCATAAGCGAGGATCAGGCGCCTACCCTGCTTGATCTTCTAGGCGTGAGGATACCAGATACGATGACAGGCATAAGCCATGCCTCTTCGCTTCTTTCCGGGCCCGGACTGCGTTCTTTCTCATACCACATGATGATCCCGGGAATGCCTGAGCTTGTCACGCCATACAGGGAAAGAGGCCTTGACAACCGTGCCTTCGGATGGCGGGCGATAAGGACTGACACAGAGAAATATGTCATAGACAACGGCACAGAGCCAGGAGCGAAGCCGGAAAGACTTCTATATGATCTCGTCTCCGATCCATTCGAGATGAATCCGAGGCATCTTGAAAAGGATAGTGCCGAAGCCGTCCGTTTCGATGATATGATAAGAGCTGAGAAGAGAAAACATAACGATATATTCCTGATATAGGAGGATAAGGAGCCACGATGCTTGACATGCAATCACTCCCGGTCATGGGAAAAGAGAATCTGAAGAAGGCTATAGACGAAGCTATAGCCGTGAACAGGCGTTATCTGCCGGAATTCACCGATGATTTCAGATACAGCCACAGCGAGGGCAATTTCTATGCCCAGAGCGAGAATGTCGAATGGACGACAGGGTTCTGGACAGGAGAGCTATGGCTTTCATATGAGCTTACCGGCGACGAAGCATTCAAAGATGCGGCAATGCGCCAGGTTATGTCATTTGACAGGCGCATAAGGGAGCGCATAGATGTCGAGCATCACGACATGGGCTTCCTGTACTCCCCTTCATGCGTGGCCGCATACAAGCTCACAGGCGATGAGACCGCCAGGAACGCAGCGCTTCTTGCCGCAGATAACCTGATATCCAGGTTCCAGGAAAAAGGACAGTTCATCCAGGCATGGGGAAAGAACGGCGATCCTGCAGAGCACAGGCTTATAATCGACTGCCTGCTCAACCTGCCCCTGCTTTTCTGGGCCACAGAGACAACGGGCGATGAGAAATACAGGAAGATAGCAGAGAAGCACTTCAATACAGCGATAAAGTACGTGCTTCGCCCTGACAGCTCGACATACCACACATATTACTTCGATCCAGAGACAGGGGAAGCCTTGAGGGGCGTGACAGCCCAGGGCAACAGGAATGGATCCGCATGGGCAAGGGGCCAGGCATGGGGAGTGTACGGCACAGCCCTTGCATACAGGTACACGAAGTCTGAGAAAGCGCTTGATGTCTTCCATCGCTCGCTCTCATTCTTCCTTTCCCACCTTCCCGCCGATGTCATACCGTACTGGGATTTCGATTTCGACAATCCAAGCGACGAGCCAAGGGACTCTTCTGCACTTGCCATCGTGATATGCGGGATGCTTGAGGCAGCTGACGACATAGCTGGAGAGGAAGGGGAAAAGCTCAGGGACCAGGCATCAAGGCTTATGCTCCCTCTCTACGCTGCATGCGCGGTCAAGGATCCAGACACATCGAATGGCCTTCTTCTCCATGGGACATACGCGAGGAAGAGCGAATGGAACACATGCAGGAACAGAGGCGTGGATGAATGCAATCTCTGGGGTGATTACTACTATCTTGAGGCCCTCAGGAGGCTTCAGGGAAAATGGGAGCCATACTGGTGAGACGGAATATCCTCGTATTTGTACTTGACCAGCTCTCTGCGAGAGCTCTGGATATATATGGCGGCCAGTTCCACATGGACAACATAAGCGCGCTGGCCGCTGATGGGGTGACTGTATCGGACTGCTACACTACATACCCGCTCTGCCAGCCGGCCAGGGCATCGCTATGGACAGGGATGCACTCACACCGAAACAGGGTATGGTCAAACGGAAGGCAATGCCCTATCACCCCGATTGACGAAAGCTTCCCCGCGCTCGGCGACTCTTTCAGCGCGGCAGGCTATGAGACCAGGCATTTCGGCAAAAAGCATGACGGAGGCGCTCTCAGGGGATTTGTCTCATCAGAGGAGAAAGAGAAGAAAATACCTGATGAGAACCCTGCATTCCCTTTCAACATGGATACATATGCTGACGCGTACACAATGGATGAAGTCCTCTCCTATCTTGATGGAAGAGATGACGAGAGGCCTCTTCTGATGGTGGTCGATCTGATAAACCCGCATAACATATGCGGCTGGATCGGCGTGAACAAGGGAAAGCATGAGGACGTTCCGATTGATGGGGAACTGCCTGAGCTTCCGCCGAACTTCTATTTTGACGATATCCTCTCAAGGCCGCTTCCTGTGCAGTATCTCTGCTGCTCGCATGTCAGGCAGGGGCAGACATCAGAATGGAACGAGGACAACTTCCGCCACTACCTCGCGGCATACAGATACTATCTGTCCATCGCTGACCGCCAGATAGGGCAGGTTCTTGATGCCTACAGGAAAGCCGGGCTGATGGATGACTCGCTGATAGTCTTCACATCAGACCACGGGGACAACATAACGGCAAGGCGCTCGGTAACGAAGCAGGTCACGCTCTATGAGGAGGTCACACGCGTGCCACTCATCCTCTCAGGCCCGGCTGTGAAGGCAAAAGGGCGCAAGGCTGAAGGGCTGGCTTCGCTCCTCGATCTCTTCCCCACCCTTCTCTCTGCAGCGTCAATAGAGCAGGATCCAAGGCTTGATGGCGTTGATATCTCAGCTGTGCTTGACGGTGGAGAGCTGCCAGAGAGGAAGTACATCACATCAGAATGGTACACGGAATGGGGCTATACGATATCGCCGGGAAGGATGATACGCTCCGGCAACATCAAATATATGCGATATCTTGAAGGAGACGGCGAAGAGCTCTATGACCTTGAGGCAGATCCATATGAGAAGAGGAACCTTGCAGGTGACGAAAGCTACCATGATACGCTGGAGAGGATGAGGGATCTTCTCTCAGAGTACATCAGGGAGAGCGATGATCCGTTCTTCTCGCTTTCTGTAAAGGCAGACAAGCGATGGAGAAGCCACAAGCCAGGATATGAGAATCACAGGGGACCGACAGCCCCGGAGGTATGAGATGAATAAGCAATTCATATTGATAATGACAGATACGACGAGACGTGACATGCTTGGATGCTATGGCGTGGACGACAGGATGAAGACACCATGCCTGGACAGGCTTGCGTCTGAAGGGCTGATCTATGACAAAGCCTACACCTGCCAGCCTGTCTGCGGCCCTGCGCGCTCCGCGATCTTCACAGGCACGTTCCCGCACTCGAACGGGATGGTCACAAACTGCGTCCCGCTCGGTGACAACGTGAAGACAATCGGACAGAGGCTCAGGGACAATGGCATACAGGCAGGCTATGTCGGCAAATGGCATCTCGATGGAGGTGACTACTTCGGGCTTGGCCGGTGTCCAGACGGCTGGGATCCTGAATACTGGTATGACATGCACTGCTACCTCGAGGAGCTGACAGATGAAGAGAGAAGGAGATCAAGGCTCTCTGACACGGCATATGATCCGGAATGGACAGAGGATATGACCTATGCCCACAGATGCGCAGACAGGGCTATAAAGTACGTCGAAAAGCATCAGGGGGAGGATTTCTTCCTGACTCTTTCCCTTGATGAGCCGCACGGCCCCTGCATCTGCCCTGCCCCTTTCAACCATATGTATGATGATTTCTCATTCAAAGATGACCCGGTGTTCCATGATACGCTTGAGAGCAAGCCATTCATGCAGCGCCTGTGGGCAGGCGATGCACTGAACCAGGATCCAACGGAGCTTCACAAGAGCTCAAAGATGCTCTCGCTCTTCCTTGGATGCAACAGCTTCGCTGACTACGAGATAGGAAGATTCCTTGACAGCGTCTATGAGAAATGCCCGGATGCGCTTGTGATATACACGTCAGACCATGGCGATATGCTCGGCGCGCACAGGGTGCAGACGAAGAATGCCGCATTCTACAAGGAGATCACGAACATACCGCTCATAATCAGGAATGGCAGGAATGGTGAGAGAGGGCATGTGGACTACCCTGCTTCCCATATCGACATCGCACCGACCATCCTCGACTACTTCGGCATACCGGTGCCAAAGCTCATGGAAGGAAAGTCAATGATGAGGCAGATCGAGGACAGGGACGTGAGGATCAACGACTATGTATTCACTGAGTTCACACGGTATGAGATCGATCACGATGGATTCGGGGGGCTGCAGATGATGCGTGCCGTGACCGATGGCCGCTACAAGCTCTCGATAAACCTCCTTGATACAGATGAGCTTTATGATACGGAGACAGATCCATCAGAAGTGATGAACCTCATAGATGATCCTGCGTTCGCCGATATACGGAACAAGCTGCATGATGTGCTTCTGGAACATATGGATGAGACCCGTGATCTCTACAGGGGATACCAATGGGCGGTAAGGCCATGGAGGAAGGACAAGAAAGCAAGCTGGAACAACTCAGGCTGCACAAGGCAGAGGGAAAACGAGGAATATGAGCCACGGCAGTGGGATTATGATACTGGGCTGCCGATGGAACATGCCGTAAGAGGCAAGAAGCTTTACGACGACAAGAAGTAAGCAATGCTCCCCTAGCCGGGGAGCATCTTCATTATCAGTCAAGCTCGACAGCTCCTGTATAGAGCCTGTAGTAGACACCTTTCTGTGCAAGCAGCTGCTCATGGTCACCACGCTCTATGATGCGTCCATGGTCAAGGACCATTATCGCATTGGAGTTGCGCACGGTCGACAGCCTGTGGGCTATCACGAAAACAGTCCTGTTCTCCATCAGCTTGTCCATGCCATCCTGGACCAGAGCTTCCGTATAGGTATCTATGGAGCTTGTGGCCTCATCCATGACAAGGACAGGAGGATCTGCAACGGCGGCACGGGCGATAGAGAGAAGCTGCCTCTGCCCCTGCGACAGGCTCTCGCCATTGTTGGTTATGACGGTATCATAGCCATCCGGCATCATCATTATGAAGTCATGCGCGTTCGCTAGCTTCGCGGCAGCCTCAACCTCCTCGTCAGTCGCATCAAGACGTCCGAATCTTATGTTCTCCCTTATCGTTCCGGTGAACAGGTTCGTATCCTGGAGTATCATGCCGAGGGAATGCCTCAGATCATCCTTGCGGATCTTGTTTATGTTTATCCCATCGAACCTTATCTTGCCATCCTGTATATCGTAGAAACGGTTCAGAAGGTTCGTTATCGTGGTCTTTCCAGCTCCTGTGGAGCCCACGAAGGCTATCTTCTGCCCAGGCTTCGCATAGAGGGAGATATCATGGAGGACTGTCTTGCCGGGAACATAGCCGAAATCGACATCGATCATGACGATATCACCTCTGAGCGGAGTGTACGTGACAGGGCTTCCATCCTTATGCGGATGCTTCCAGGCCCAGTGCTTTGTATGCTCGGAAGACTCTGTGAGCGTACCGTCAGGATTCTCCACCACGTTGACAAGCGTCACATATCCATCATCGGTCTCACTCTTCTCGTCAAGAAGCTCGAATATCCTCTCAGCGCCTGCAAGAGCAAGCAGTACAGTGTTCATCTGCTGGGATATCTGGTTGACGTTGTTTGAGAATGAACGTGAAAGCTGCAGGAATGCGGCAAGAGCTCCTATCGTATAGCCTGCATGGCCGCCGCCTGTGAGCATTACGAACACTGCGCCGACAATTACAAGCGCGACATACTGAAGGTTGCCGAGATTCATCGTCACAGGTCCCATGACGTTGGCGAGCATATTTGCCTTCGACATTGAGTCAAAGAGTTCCTTGTTGAGCTTCTCGAAGTCCTCCTCGCTCTTCTCCTCATGGCAGAAGACCTTTATCACACGCTGCCCGTTCATCATCTCCTCGATGAACCCATTCACGGCAGCCAGTGATGCCTGCTGCTTTGAGAACTGGCGTCCTGAGCGCTTTGATATCGATCCGGTTGTCCTGACTGTTATCAGGACGAACACAGCGACGACTGCGGAAAGGAAAAGGGAGTTCGCCAGCATCGCTGCCACAAGCATGACAAGGGTTATCGAGGCCTGCAGCATCTGGACAAGCGAGTTGCTTATGAGCTGGTTGAGCGTATCCGTATCATTGGAGAAACGCGACATGATCGTACCATGAGGGTTCTTGTCGAAATATGATATCGGAAGAGACTCAAGCTTGCGGAACATCTTCACCCTCACATCGTACAGGGTGTCCTGGCTGATCTTCACCATTATGCGCTGCAGGATGTAGCTGAACACGACAGAAACGCTGACAATTGCGGCAAACTGGCAAAGCGCACGCACGATCGGGGCAAAATCAGGATTCTCAACTCCGATTATGCCGGAGACATACTCATCAATGAACACACCTAGGAAGTTCGAGTAGTAGACGGTTGAGAATGAGACGATGATTATGCAGGCTATGATGAAAGCGAATGCAGCCTTCCTCTCACCGAACACAAGGCTGAGCACCTGCTTCATGGCCTTGACTGGATTCTTTGCGGGAGTCCCTCCCTGCTGTGGCCTAGGCATCGAGTCCACCTCCTCTTGTCTGTGTCTCATAAAGCGATCTGTATCCGGCATTGCGCGATAGCAGCTCATCATGTGTTCCGGCATCCTCTATCCTGCCGCCGGACATGATCACGATCTTATCGGCATCCATAACCGATGAGAGGCGCTGGCTTATTATTATCTTGGTCAGGCCCTTGACGTCCTCCCTCAATGCACGCCTGATAGATGCGTCGGTTGCCGTATCGACAGCAGATGTCGAATCATCCATTATCAGGATCTTTGGCTTCTTCAGGAGCGCACGCGCGATGCAGAGCCTCTGCCGCTGCCCGCCAGAGAAGTTGGAGCCTCCCTGATCGACATGGCTCTGGAAGCCATCCTTCATGGCGCTTATGAAAGGAGTCACGGATGCAACATCGGAAGCCCATCTGATCTCGCTCTCTGTCGCTTCAGGGTTTCCCCACCTGAGGTTCTCCTCCACTGTCCCGGAGAAGAGCGTATTCTTCTGAAGCACTACCGCAACCTGGTTTCGCAGCGACTCAAGCTCATAGTCCCTGACATCGACGCCGCCGACCTTTACAGAGCCGGACTGGACATCATAAAGCCTTGCGATGAGAGAGACAAGCGATGTCTTTCCCGATCCTGTCATGCCTATTATGCCTATCATCTCACCGCTCTTGATCTCCAGGCTTATATCACTGAGCACCTTGCTGTCGCCGCCATATCCGAATGAGACATGGTCGAATACTATGGAACCGTCCTTCACGTCCTTCTGGCCATCGGCATTGAGGCTCATGGAAGGCTCTGTGGAAAGCACCTCTGAGATACGTATCATCGAAGCCCATGAGATAGAGAACATGACGATCACCATGCCTACCATCACGAGGGATGAGAGGATCTGGCCTGTATATGTATAGATGGAAAGGAGCTCTCCAGTCTCCATATTCCCGATATTTATGAGCCTTGCGCCGATATATGAGATCGCTATCATGCACGCGAAGGTTATCGACATCATCACAGGATTAAGAAGCGCCATCAACGTCTGGCCTCTCTTGAAGTTGCTCCTTATGACCTCGGCGCTCTCCTCGAACTTGCCAAGCTGCTCCTCCTCCCTGACATAGGCCTTGACTGTCCTTATTCCGTTCAGGTTCTCCTGGACAACGCGGTTGAAGCTATCATAGCCTTTGAATGCTCTTGAGAAATAGCCATGCGAGCGTCCGAAGATGAATGCTATAGCCACGATGACGACAGGGATTGCAACGGCGAAGACAGCTGAGAGGGAGCCTCCATTGTGATATACCATGATGATCGCGAATACGAACATGATAGGAGCGCGCACGAATATGCGGATCATCATCTGGAAAGACATCTGCACGTTCTGCACATCGGTGGTCATCCTGGTTATCAGGGACGGCGTGGAGAACTTATCGACATCGGCAAATGAGAATCCCATTATCTTTGCATATTCATCACGCCTGATGTTAGTCGCGAATCCTGATGAGGCCTTTGAGGCACTCCATGCGCCAAGCACGCCGAAAGAGAGCGAAAGCATGGCGGCAACCACAAGAAGAATGCTCATCCTGATGATATAGTCCATATCGGAATTGGCAACGCCAATATCTATGATAAGGCCCATCATCGTAGGGATCAGCACTTCCATCGCGACCTCTCCTATCATGAAAAGAGGGGTGATGAATGCGTATTTCTTATATTCCCTTACTCTTGAAAGCAGGATCTTCAGCATAAAGCCTCCTCCAGAACATCAATAAGCCTGTGACACGAATCCAGGAACACCTTCCCGCCATCAGGCAGGCTGCTGCGCATCATCTCATCAATCGAATCAAGGCACTTTATTGAGGACTCGACCATCTTCCTGCCCTTGTCTGTAAGCGTCAGGCTTCTGCGCCTTCTGTCAACAGCATCGGTAGAACGCGAGATAAGCCCCATTCCCTCCAATGAATCCATAAGGTCGGAGACAGTTGCCCGCGACATCATGAAATGCCTTTCAATATCCTTTTGGCAGACATCTCCTCTGAAGAAGATGTGCATGAGCACAGATCCCTGTGCCCCGGAAAGCCCCAGCTCAGCCATGCTTCTGTCAGCTGAACGTCTGGCGACACGAGCCAAAGCGCTGATCGTTGCGATGATAGGTTCCTGATTATTCGTTCGCATCCGAACGGATTCTATTTACAATGGCATCCGATGGTCAATCGGCTACACAGAAAATACATTTTTCTATAGAGATCCTCTTGAAGAAGATGGCTGAAAAAAGCAAAGCAGGGCTCTCGCCCTGCTCTGCATTGCTCTGCGCTGATTTCCCGCGCTATTCTATAGAATTACTTATCCTTCTTCTTTGTGATCTTGTTGAGTATCACAAGAGCAACGAAGAGGATACCCATGCCAAGGGCCAGAAGCCCCCAGCTTTCGAGCGCGATAGCTATGACTTCAGCCAATGTTGCTTCCTGTACCATGATATCCTCCTTATCCTACATACGGAAGGACCATCGAGAGGAGAAGACCTCCTGCAAGAACGCTTCCGATCTGGCCTGACACGTTGGCTCCAAGAGCGAACGGCAGGAGATGATTCTGCTTGTCTGCCTCGATTCCGACCTTCTGCACTACACGTGAAGACATCGGGAATGCAGATATGCCAGCGCCTCCGATAAGCGGATTGATCTTCTTTCCTTCCTTGAGGAAGATGTTCGCGATCTTTACGAAGAAGACGCCACAGGCCGTATCGAAGATGAATGCCACAAGGCCGAATCCCATGATCATGATGGTCTCGATCTGAATGAGCTTCTCACCGGACATCTGCGGTGCTATGGCAAGGCCGAGAAGCAGCGTGATGAGCGGGGAAAGCATGTTCTGTGCAGCGTTCGAAAGGCTGTCAAGGCAGCCGCACTCGCGAAGGAGGTTTCCGAACATAAGCATGCCAACAAGAGCAGCCGAATCCGGGGCGAGGGTTCCGCAGACGATTGTCGCGACAATCGGGAATGCGATCCTTGTCGCCTTCGTGACTGAAGATGGAGTGTAGTGCATCTTGATCCTCTTCTCCTTCTTCGTAGTCGTAGCCTTGAGAACCACTGGCTGGATAATCGGCACCAAAGCCATGTAACAATATGCAACGACAAGAATTGCCGCAACATAATTGCTCTGGAGCTGCTGGCTTACGAGGATGGCCGTAGGACCATCTGCCGCACCGATGATTCCGATTGAAGCCGCATCATGGATCGGGAAGCCAAGCGCCGCTGCGACGATCATCGAGATGAAGATGCCGCCCTGCCCTGCTGCTCCGATGAATATGAGCCATGGCTTTGAAAGCACAGGGCCGAAATCAATCATAGCTCCGATTCCAATGAAGAGAAGCAGAGGGAAAACCTCAGCTGTCTCGATTCCGACTTCAAACAGCCAAGCGAGAATACCGTGATCAACTGCTATGACCGACCCTGGCAGATTAACAAGGATAGCGCCAAAGCCCATCGGCAGAAGAAGCGTAGGCTCCATATCCTTCTTAATAGCAAGGTAGATCAGCAGGATGCCAACCAGGATCATAACAAGATCCTTCCAATTGATTGCCATAATACTGTCCATACCGCACTGATTCTACACGACGTCAAAGGCTTTGTCAGCTGACATTCAATGAAGAAGGCTGCATTATCGGCTTATTTTCAGGATAGTTCTGCAATTATGTGGCAAAAACTTTTAGTTGACCGGTTAACAAAACCGATTTATCATTTGATTACAAAACAAAAAAGGAGTCACCAATGAAAAAAGCACTGTCAATTGCTTTGATAGCCCTCATCTCCCTTTCCCTCTTCGCTGGAGGAAGCAAGGAAGAAGGGACCGAGATCTACTTCCTCAACTTCAAGCCAGAGATAGCCGAAGTATATGAGAATGATGTGAAGCCGGCATTTGAAGCCGAGAATCCAGGATATGTGCTGAAGGTCGTCACTGCGGCCAGCAACCAGTACCAGTCAACGCTCAGGAGCGAGATCGCGAAATCAGAACCCCCTGTGATATTCCAAGTGAACGGTCCTGTCGGCGTGCAGGAGAACATAGACAACGTCGCGCCTATGCAGGATATGGACTTCTACAACCTTCTGGCCGACAAGTCGATGGCGCTCACGCTTGACGGCGATGTCGTTGCCGTGCCATACGCAGTAGAGGGCTTCGGCATAATATACAACGATGCGATAATGCGTGCGTACTTCGCGCTTCCAGACAAGGCTGTGCAGATATCCAGCGCAGAGGAGATAACCGACTTCGAGACGCTGAAGGCAGTTGTTGAGGATATGACGGCGCACAAGGAGGAACTTGGCATCCAGGGCGTTTTCGCATCCACGTCATTCGCTCCGGGAAGCGAGTGGAGATGGACTACGCATCTCATCAATCCGGCTCTACAGGCTGAGTTCGGCGACAGAGCAGCAGCATTTGATGCAAAGACATTCGGATTCGAATACAGCCAGAACTTCCGCAATATCTTCGATCTCTACCTTGACAACTCCGTTACTGCAAAGGGGCTTGTTGCCAGCAAGGCTGATGCTGACAGCATGGCTGAATTCGCCCTTGGCCAGTGCGCGATGGTCCAGAACGGGAACTGGGCAGCAGCTCAGATACTCGGACAGGCAGGCGTGAAGGTCGCTGAGGATGACATCAAGTTCCTGCCTCTCTACATGGGACTGGACGGTGAGGAATCAAAAGGACTGAACATAGGCACGGAGAACTATCTTGCGATCAACAGGAATGCAAGCGCAGAGGCACAGGAAGGCGCTGATGTCTTCCTCACATGGCTCTACAGCAGCGAGACTGGCAAGAAGCTCGTCTCAGAGAAGCTCATGTTCATAACGCCGTTCTCATCATTCTCTGCGGATGAGGTCCCTGATGATCCACTTGCGCGCCAGGTGAACATCTGGATGAACAAAGATGGCATAACAAGCGTTGACTGGGTATTCCAGGGCATACCATCAGAGCAGTGGAAGGCGGATTTCGCGCAGGCCATGCTTGAATACATAAACGGCAACCAGGGCTGGGACGATGTCGTGGCAGCCGCACAGGACGCTTGGGCAAGAGAAGCTGAGATAGCTGGCAGATAACAGGAAACAGCCGCCATGCCTTCAAGCTGGCGGCTTTTATCGTTAGGAGAGGAACATGGAAAAATCATTAAGGAAGTACTTCCCCATCTTCGCGCTTCCTGCACTGATATGCTTCACGATATCATTCCTGATACCGATGGTCTGGGGAGCGGTGCTGTCATTCTGCAGCTTCACCAATATAACAAATGCTGAGTTCGTCGGCCTCTCGAACTATGTAAGGGCCTTCACTATAGATAACTACTTCACGTCAGCATTCTGGTTCACCCTTGCATTCGCCGTCGTGACGGTCATAACGATAAACATACTGGCGTTCGCGCTTGCCCTGATGCTTACCAGAGGCATTCCGGGCACAAATGCGCTGCGCACGATATTCTTCATGCCGAATCTCATCGGAGGCATAGTCCTGGGATGGATCTGGCAGATGATACTCAACGGATTCCTCGCATATTACGAAGAGACATTGCTTTCAGATGCGAGCTATGGATTCTGGGGCCTCGTGATCCTGATGAACTGGCAGAACGTAGGATACATGATGGTGATATACATAGCAGCCATACAGAATATCCCGGCAGAGATGCTGGAAGCTGCAAGCATAGATGGAGCGAACGGGAGGACTGCCCTCTTCAGGATAATAATACCGTCGGTCATGCCAAGCATCACGATATGCCTGTTCCTGACGACAACGAACGGCTTCAAGCTTTATGACCAGAACCTCGCATTGACAAACGGTGCGCCGAACCATGGCACGGAAATGCTTGCGCTCAACATATTCAATACATTCTACTCGCGCGTGGGCTTCGAAGGCGTCGGCCAGGCCAAGGCCGTTATATTCACGCTGCTTGTAGCATCCATCGCGCTGCTGCAGCTCTTCATGACAAGGAGAAAGGAGGTTGAATCCTGATGGCGCAGGTTGGAAGGAAAAGCACAAGGATGATAATCCTTATTATATTGCTGGCAGCTGCCGCCGCTGTCATCGCACCGATACTCATCGTCCTGATGAACTCATTCAAGGGGAACATCTTCATAACAGGCGGAGGAGCTTTCAAGCTGCCAGACAGCGATAGCTTCGTCGGGCTGGCGAACTATGCTACAGGAATCGACCGCATCCACTTCTTCTCGGCATTCGGCTATTCGCTGTGGATAACAATAGCTTCGGTATTCTTCATACTTCTTCTCACATCAATGCTCGCTTGGTACATAACGAGGGTCAAAGGCAGGATCACATCAATAATCTACTACCTCCTCGTGTTCTCTATGATCGTGCCATTCCAGATGGTCATGTTCCCAATGAGCAAGTTCGCGAACATGCTCCGCCTTGACAATCTGGCGGGAATAATAGTTCTCTATGTTGGATTTGGATGCGGGATGAGCACCTTCATGTTCTCCGGGTTCATAAAATCAATCCCGCTGGCACTGGAGGAAGCGGCGATGATCGATGGCGCGACGCCTGTCGAGACGTTCTTCGGCATCGTAATGCCAATGCTGAAAAGCACTGCGGTGACAATCGCGATACTTGAGACCATGTGGGTATGGAACGACTACCTCATGCCCTATCTCGTCATCGGTACGGAATACAGGACGATACCGGTGGCAATACAGTATCTGAGGGGTGGATACGGATCTGTGGACATGGGTGCCATGATGGCTATGCTCGTCCTGGCGATGATACCTGTCATAACATTCTATCTTATATGCCAGAAGCATATCATAAGAGGTGTTCTTGCAGGAGCGGTAAAGGGCTGAAATGGGAAAGAAGAGGGTTACGATACAGGATATCGCAAAGCAGTCAGGATACTCCAAGACAGCTGTCTCCTTTGCTTTCAACTCACCTGACAGGATATCGAAGGACGCGGTGGAGAAGATACTGAAAGTGGCAAGGGACCTTGATTACATTCCCGATCCGACTGCCCGCAACTTCTCACTCGGACGCCATATGGCCATAGGCTTCCTTGTCCCTCAGAGCACATCGATAGCTCTTGCGAACCCCTATCTGCAGAGTGTGATGAGAAGCATATCATCAGTGTGCGAGGAGCATGGCTACATGCTTACGCTGATCCCTCCCCTGCACTCATCTGTATCAGAAGCCGTGAAGAGCGCCACTGTCGATGGGATAATAACGATGGGGCTCTCGGTGAGCAAAGGCGTTGCCGATATCCTCCGCAGGCGGATGCTCTCGATTGTCTCGATAGATGGCACTGGCGATGATGATCTTCCGTCGGTCTCGATAGATGATACGGCCGCGGCAGAGCTGCAGATGCGCAAGGTGCTTGAGTACGGGCACCGGGATATCGCGGTCATATCACTTCCGAGGGCCGCATACTCTGACAGCAGCTCCAGATCCCTGTACCTGACCGAGCGCAGGATAAAAGGATATGAGAAGGCGCTTGGGGAATATGGCATGAAGCTCTCTGACATAATGATAGTCCAGACCGATGCAACATTCGCGTCAGGCTGCAAGGCTATGAGGAAGATAATGGAAGAAGGCAAGGTGACGGCTATCGTATCGATGTCAGACATAGTCGCTCTTGGCGCATGGAGAGCTGCAAGGGACGAGGGATTCAGGGTTCCTGACGATATCTCGATAATGGGATTCGACGGAATCGATGACTTCACATCCAAGGAGCTTTCAACTATCGTCCAGAGTGCGGAGGACAAAGGACGGAAGGGTGCGGAGATGCTCATCGCGATGATAGAGGGGCAAGAGCACCCAATGACATCGGTTGATGTTGATTTCTCCTTCAGGGAAGGAAAGACACTGAGGAACTTATATGGATATTGATGGAAAGAGATCTGCAGGGATACTGATGCACATCACATCGCTGCCATCGGAATACGGCATAGGAGACCTCGGGCCTGAGGCCTACCAGTTCGCAGAGGATGCAAAGGACGCTGGCGTCCAGCTATGGCAGATGCTTCCGCTTGTCCCTACGGGCTACGGCAACAGCCCATATGCAGGCAGAAGCGCGTTCGCGGGAAACGAGCTTCTAATATCCCCAGACCTGCTCTTCATGTCAGGGCTTCTCTCAAGAAGGGAGATGCTGCACCCAGAGTTCCCATCTGACCATGTCGACTTTGCCGCAGTATCAGGATGGAAGATCCCTCTCCTGAGGAAGGCTGCAGAGCGCGTCATTGCATCAAAGCTCGAAAAGAAGGCCTTCGAAGCATTCTGCGAGAGAGAAGCATACTGGCTTGATGACTATGCGCTCTTCATGGCCTTATATGAGAAATACAACGATGCGCGCTGGCATACAGTATGGTCAGAGGATGAAGGGCAGAGGGATCCGTACACAATCAGCAGGATAAGGAAGGAGAGGAGAAAGGAGATAGAGATATACAAGGCGCTCCAGTACCTCTTTGACAAGCAGATAAAGGCTCTGAGGTCATTCACATCATCGATAGGCATAAGGACAATCGGAGACATACCAATATATGCGGCGGCAGACAGTGCTGACACATGGTCGCACATAGAGCTCTTCAAGACAGACTCATCAGGCCGCTATTCAGCTGTCTCTGGCGTTCCGCCTGATATGTTCTCCCCCACCGGCCAGCTCTGGGGCAATCCTGTCTACAACTGGAAGAAGCATGAGGAGACAGGTTTCCAGTGGTGGATTGAGAGGATAAGAAGATGCCTTTCCATGACAGATATCATCCGGATAGATCATTTCAGGGGCTTTGCGGAATACTATGAGATCAAGGCAGGCGCGGCCTCAGCAGAGAATGGAGTATGGAAGAAATCGCCTGGGAAGAAGCTATTCTCCGCGCTCCAGAGAGAGCTGGGGACTCTCCCGATAATCGCGGAGGATCTCGGCTGGATGACTGACAGCGTGATAAAGCTCAGGGATTCCAATGGATTTCCGGGGATGAAGATCGCGCAAGGCGGATTCTCAAGGAAAGGCGACGGATCTCTCAATGGCTATGATGACTTCCTGCCGCACAACTATACGAGGCGGTTCGTCGCATATACAGGAACGCATGACAACGATACCACCCGTGGATGGTTCGACAAGCTCTCCCTTGACGACAAGCATATGGTCAGGGAGTACCTTTCATCATCTGATGACGAGATCGTATGGAGCCTCATAAAGAGCATAATGCTCAGCAATGCGGATACAGCCATCATCCCTATGCAGGATATCCTGGAGCTTGGATCAGAGGCGCGGATGAACTACCCATCCACATGCAACAGCATAAACTGGACATGGAGGATGGAAAAGGATGCCTTTGATGATTACCGCAAGGGGCGGCTTGCCTTCCTTGCAAGGATCTCAGGGAGGAACGGCATGACAAAAGAGGAATTCGAAAAGAATATGCCAAGGTAAGCGGCGGTCCCGCTGGGAGGGCGGGAAAGGCGGCTTCAGATCTTTCCCCTCATCGTCCTTGCAAGCTTGAGGACCATCAGAGCCACCATGCAGAAGAGCGCTATCGATATGGTAGCTATACCACCTGCCAGTCCTGCCCTCTCCGCGACCTGACCTATTATGATCGGCATCGCTATGGCACCTATAGTAGCTGTGCCGATGCACGTCCCTGTCGCTATCGTAGAGCTGTTGTACCGTGTATCCATCGTGGACAGTGTCGTGGGATATATACCGCTCATCGAGAATCCTACGCCAAGAAGCGCGATGAATATGACAAGAGGATTCGAGACCGTTATCATGAGGACGAAGAAGAAAGTCATCGCAAGGCCAAGGATAAGTATGAGCACGCTTTTGTTCATCTTCGTCGACACAACAGCGCACATCAGGCGGCCAAGTAGTATCATTATCCAAAGAAATGACTGCATGGCTGTAGCCATGGCGGCAGGGAATATGCCTTCATCCTTGAAATACGTCACGAGCCATCCAGTAAGCGAGCCTTCCGCGCAAAGATAGAAGAACATGATGAATGTATTGAGCCAGAATCCAAGGGTCTTCGGGATACCGCCCTCGCCCTTTTCCTTAGAGCTTCTTCCGCCGCGGAGCTTTGCGGCGACAGCGCAGATTGCACATAGCATGCCCAATGCAATGGCGACAGGGGCAGTCCTCCAGCCCAGCCCGGCGGATGCTATCACTATGAATGGAGCAAGGAACGCGCCTACAGCAAAGGAGGCATGAAGGAAATTCAGTCCGGCTGTCTTCTTCTCGGCGCTCTCCCCCACCACGACATTCGTTATGTTAGACAGCGTGCCACGGCCTATGCCGGTGAATGCAAATGCGATGAAGAGCAGGAACGGATTGCCTGTAACTGTCATGAGAAGCAATCCAAGGACTATCCCGGAGGCAAGTATTGCTGTACTGAGCTTCCGTCCTATCGCATAAGGAAGGATCCCTGCCACGAAGACTGCAAAGAGGTTCCCTATCTGATGGGCCGAGAGAAGCATGCCGCTCACCCCATATGAAAGCCCGTACTCGCTGCTGAGCGATGGGAGCACTGCGCCAAGCACTGTCGTCATCGCGCCCGAGACGAAGAATATTGCATAAATCCTGTAAAGAAGGCTCCGGTTCTCAGCCTTCACCCCTAGAAAGCTACCTAGCGACATAATATCTCCTCCATGGGAAAGCCCAAGACTACAGAATCATACAACCTAGTCATGCCACGCTCAAGTATCGATGAAGTAATCTGAGATGATGTCCAGAGCCATCATCATCCCCGGAGCGATGCTGCTCTTCTCTACGTACTCATCCCGGGTGTGCATGCCATCACCCAGATAGCACGCAATGCAGATTGAGGGTATGCCTTCTGAAAGCGGTATGTTGCAGTCAGTGGAAGCCGGGCTGAATACAGCCTCAGCGCCGAAGTTATCCCTGATGGCCCTGCGTGCCCTGTCGCTCAGCCTGGCCTGGGCTGTCATATCAACGTTCCGCCCGCAAGGTCTTTCCCCTATCATCTCAGAGGTGATCTCCACGCCATCGCGCCTGTGGCTGTCAAGCGTCGAAGCAAGATAAGCTGACATGGCATCCAGGTTCTCCATCCTGTCAGAACGTATCTCAAACAGGATCTGGCACTGCTCTGCTATAGTATTCACAGACGTCCCTCCTGATATCACCCCGACATTGTATGTCGTCCTGCCGCATTCAGGGAGAGCTGCACCGTAAAGATCGCTTATTATCAAAGCCATGCGGTGGATTGCATTGCTGCTACCGAACCTGAAGTAAGAATGGCCGCCTTCCGCATGGAGCTCTATCCTGTAGCGTCTCGATCCGATAGCGCTGTCTGATACAGCGTAGTTGCAGCAGTCAAAAGAGTAGAAGCTGGCAATCCTGTCTCCATAGCTGCTGATTATCCTGCGGCACCCTTTCAAGTTGCCAAGCCCCTCCTCTCCGGTGTCCAGCACGAAAAGAACACCATGATCACGGGGGACAATGTGATTCTCAGCTATGTACTTGGCTGCCATCATGAGGACAACGACATTGGCAGTATCATCACCTATCCCCGGGCAGTAGATCCGGCCATCAGCCTCATGGACAGCAAGCGCTTCATCTTCAGGGAAGACTGTATCGAGATGAGCAGAGAAGACAGCAAGCTTCCCGCCATCGCAGCAGCCGACAGGATAGATAACATTCAACGCATCATCTATGAAGACACCTTCAGCCCCCTGCTCCGTAAGCCATTTCATGCAGAACTCTGCCCTTCTGCCCTCATGGCCAGACGGAGCCGGAATGACAGCAAGCGTCCTAAGCAGCTCGATGGCAAGCTCCTCATTATCCTCAACGAACTTCCTTATACTTGTCGAAACAGCCATATTCCCCTCCTCTGGAAATCATAGCCAAAAGACCTGTGACGAAAAAGCAATCCTCTTGAAAAAAGCCTGAACAGGATATAAATTATAGCTATAACACCCCACGGGGGTGTGGTATCAAGGAAGGAAGATGAAAAAAGAAAGCTTCGATATAACAGGAATGAGCTGCGCTGCCTGCTCATCTCGCGTTGACAAGGCTGTAAGGGGAACCGAAGGCGTCTGCGATGTCGCCGTGAATCTTCTCAAGAACTCCATGACAGTCGAGTTCGACGACAGCAGGACCGATGAGGGGAAGATAATCGAATCGGTTGAGAAGGCCGGATACGGCGCATCGGTCAAGGACAGTGCAAAGAGGAAGGAAAACAAGGAAAGCGACAGCGGGAAAGATGCAAGGAAGAAGGAATATGACGCAATGAGGAAGAGGCTCATCGCATCAGCTGCATTCACTGTCCCGGTATTCTACATATCAATGGGGCATATGATGGGCTGGCCGCTGCCTTCATTCTTCCATGGGGCGGGAAACTCAATGATATTCGCACTGACGCTGTTTATCCTCACAATACCTGTAATCGCGATCAATTTCCGTTTCTTCAGGAATGGATTCAGGGCACTGCTCCACCGCTCCCCTAACATGGATACGCTTATCGCATTGGGCGCAAGCGCTGCAACTGTGTATGGGATATATGCGATGTACAAGATCGCCTATGCGCTCGGGCATGGCGATATGGCTACCGCAGGAAGCTTTGCTATGGACCTGTATTTTGAGTCAGCTGCGATGATCCTTACGCTCATAACGCTGGGAAAGTACTTTGAGGCAAGGGCGAAGGGGCGCACATCAGATGCGATAATGAAGCTGATGGACCTCACGCCAAAGACAGCAAGGGTCATAAGGGAAGGCTCCGAGGAGATAATCGGGATAGATGACCTTGAAAAAGGCGATGCTGCGATAATAAAGGCTGGGGAGTCCATACCGGCAGACGGTGTCGTCAGAAGCGGCACAGGAAGTGTCGACGAGGCCGCGATAACGGGAGAGTCCATACCTGTAGAGAAGAAAGAAGGGGACTCCGTGATAGGAGGGACCGTCCTCAAGTCAGGATATATTGTCATGGATGTCAGGAAGACAGGGGATGAGACTGCCCTGTCCGGAATCATAAGGCTTGTCGATGAGGCCACATCATCAAAAGCCCCTATCGCAAAGCTTGCAGACAAGGTCAGCGGCGTATTCGTCCCTATCGTGATAGCGATAGCCTTGATATCTGCGGCAGCATGGCTCATCGCAGGCGAAGGCATTGAGTTCGCGCTTTCCGTCGGCATCTCAGTCCTGGTCATATCATGCCCATGCGCACTTGGGCTAGCGACCCCGACAGCTATCATGGTCGGGACAGGCAGAGGCGCGACAAATGGCGTCCTGATAAAAGACGCTGAGTCGCTTGAGACACTGCATTCGATAAAGACTGTCGTACTGGACAAGACTGGCACGATAACAAAGGGAGAGCCAGAGGTCCGCGATATATTCTACAGGGAGGATGTCGGAGCTGAGCGTTTCATGCAGATCGCGGCATCCATAGAGCAGTATTCAGAGCATCCGCTTGCAGAAGCCATCGTGAAGGAAGCCGGCAAGATGGGCATAAAGACAGAGGAGGCCTCATCATTCACCCAGACCCCGGGAATGGGAGTCTCTGCCATCATAGATGGCATAAAGGCTGAAGGCGGAAACAGGAAGCTTCTGGAAAAGCATGGCCTCTATGGAGACGCTGAGAGAAAGGCAGAGGAAGCGGCGGCTGATGAAGGGAAGACTCCCCTCTTCTTCATATACGGCGGCCGTGTCATAGGCATGATAACGCTCTCAGATGTCGTCAAGCCAACCAGCCGGGCTGCTATACAGGAGCTTAAGGCAATGGGCATAAGGACGATAATGCTGACCGGTGACAACAGCCGTACGGCAAAGGAGATACAGAAAGAGGTGCTAGTCGACGATGTCATCGCGGAAGTTCTGCCTGAGGACAAGGAAAAGGAAGTCAGGAAGCTGCAGGAGAAAGGAGAGAAAGTCGCGGTCGTCGGTGATGGCATCAATGACGCCCCTGCCCTTGCCCGGGCCGATGTCGGCATCGCGATAGGGGCTGGCACGGATATAGCGATCGAATCCGCGGACCTTGTGCTCATGAGAAGCGATCTAATGGATGTCCCTGGCGCGATACAGCTTGGAAAGGCAACCATACGGAACATAAAGGAAAATCTATTCTGGGCATTGTTCTACAACGCTATCTGCATCCCTATAGCAGCAGGGGTTCTCTACCCTGCATTCGGCCTCAAGCTTAATCCGATGATAGGGGCATTCGCCATGAGCTTCAGCTCGGTGTTCGTTGTCTCGAACGCGCTTCGCCTCAGATTCTTCAAGCCCGCAAGAGCTGAGATGGCGGAAAATGAAAGCGATGAGGAAAGGAGCGAGACAAATATATCAGCAATGGAATTCAGCGATGCTGAAGGACATACAGGAGGAACTATGAACTTAAAGATCAATGTTGAAGGCATGATGTGCCAGCACTGTGTCAAGCACGTCAGGGAGGCTCTTGAGAAAGTCAGCGGCGTCGAGAGCGTCGATGTATCACTCGAAAGCAAGATGGCAGAGGTGACATGCACAGAGCAGGCAAGCAGGGATGAGATGAGGAAGGCAATCACTGAAGCTGGATACGAGGTTACAGGAATTGAAGGCTGACAAAGACAAGACTCTCAGGAAGCTCAAGATAGCAAGGGGCCAGCTTGACGGGATCATGAAGATGATCGAGGACGACAGATACTGTGTCGATATCTCAACGCAGCTGATGAGCACCTTGTCGCTGCTGAAGAACGTCAACAGGGAAATACTGCAGGCACACATCAGAAGCTGCGTAAGGGAAGCTCTGGAATCCGACAGGGAGAACCCGAAGCTCGAAGAGGCCCTTGCTGTCCTTGAGAAGATGTCTGAGCTATGATGCAGCGCTCCTGAAGATCCTGCTGAACAGGAATCTTACAAGAGGTCC
>CASFMA010000011.1 GCA_949295675.1 uncultured Spirochaetales bacterium
ATATCCAAGATCCAGGAACATCAGGACCTCTTCGTTGTCAGGAAGAGAAAGCTCATGCTTAGCCTTATCTGGATCGAAGAAGTTTATCCAGCAGCTGTCAACACCTGCATCTGCTGCAGCAAGCATCAGATGTGTAGCCACGATCGTGGCATCTTCGATTCCTGAATCACGTTTTCCGCCAGGATATACGAAGACATTATCCTTCTTGTACGCAACAACAAGGACTGTAGGGGCGTTGTAGCGGCATGGCGTAAGCTTATCGATCCTTGCAAGCCCTTCCGGGGACTGCACTACATATACATGCTGTTCCTGAAGATTCTTGGCTGTAGGGGCAAGCCTGCCAGCTTCGAGGATCCTTGAAAGCTCCTCTTCCGTTATCTGGCGTCCATCATATGCCTTGCACGAATGACGTGCTGCGGCAAGTTCTGAAAAATCCATATGCACCTCCACCTCTAAGCTAACAATGAACAAGGATCAAGGAAAGCCATCATGGACGCAAAGGTGCGACCGCAGCCACTCCGGCTGGATTTATATGTTCCCCGAGGCCTCGGGGAATCACAGAACCTCAATGGCGGACATCCATATCGCTGTGTTTTCATTCCAGGCAGAGCAAAGGAGCAGGCAGAAAGATATAGCTGCTGGTCAGAACATCATTACGTTTGGGAAAAATACCGATTGTCTTGCACCGATTCAATTGTTATCTTTGATAAAGCTATGAATGAAAATGAAAATGCAAAGAATGCAGAGGAAACACTGCCAAGGAGGGCAATAGTCCTGCCGCTTCTTGAAAGGCCTCTTTTTCCTGAAACTTTCACAACGCTTATGATAGGACGTCCATCAGATGTCCAGATAATATCGAAAGCAATAGATAGCGACGGATACTTTGTAGCGCTCATGCAGGAAGAGAATTCCGGTTACAAGAACATAGGAACACTTGCAAAGGCCTCAAGGTTCATCCGCCTTCCGAACAACTGCCTTCATGTGTTCATATCCACGATCGAGAGGATCAAAGTCGACAAGTTCTCGACAGATGGACCTTTCGTATACGCAGACTTCTCAGCGCTGCCCGATGAGGCTGTGAGGGAGAAGGCAACGGCATCATATGTCAGGATACTCCGCGACACGATAACAGGGCTGACGCAGACAACGAACATGTTCTCATTCGCAACCGAGGTGAACATATCGAACATAGATGATCCTTCCCTGCTCTCTTTCTATGCGGCTTCAGCAATAAACGCCCCGGGAGCATTCCTGCAGGATGTGCTTGAGACGAGATCTCCAAGGCAGAGGATAGAGAAGCTTCTCTCCTTCATCGCGACGGAAAAAGAGATCATCGACAAGGAAAATGCGATAAAGCAGGATATCTACCAGCGGATAAAGGACCGCAACAGGGAGCAGATACTCCGCGAGCAGATCAAGGCGCTTAATTCAGAGCTTTCAGAGATAACGGGAAAGCCAGGTCCGCGTGGAGCGAAAGGCAAAGACGAGGATCTCTATACGAAAGCCGCGAACACGAAGCTTCCGGAAGAGTTCAGGGCTGTCGTGGACAAAGAGCTCGACAAGCTTTCAGGGCTAGAGACAATGAACCCGGAATACGCGATGACGAAGCTGTATATCGAGACTCTCATATCGCTTCCATTCGCATTCGAGGACAAAGCCCCTGACTACTCCATAGCGAAGGTGCGGCACATCCTTGAGAAGGATCACTATGGGATGAAGGAAGTCAAGGAAAGGATCCTGGAGTTCCTCGCATCAAGGCTCAAGGCCAGGAACGGCAAAGGAGCGATAATCTGCCTCGCAGGTCCTCCGGGGGTCGGAAAGACATCTGTAGGCTATTCAATCGCAAGGGCCCTTGGGAAGAAGTTCTTCAGGTTCAGCGTCGGAGGAATGCGTGACGAGGCTGAGATAAAGGGGCACAGGAGAACATACGTTGGCGCAATGCCTGGAAAGATAATACAGGCAATGAAGAGCGTAGGGGTCCCTGATCCTGTGATACTCATAGATGAGATAGACAAGATGGGAGAATCATTCCAGGGCGATCCGGCATCCGCGCTTCTTGAGGTGCTTGACCCAGAGCAGAACACAGGATTCCAGGATCTCTATGTGGATATCCCATATGATCTTTCGAGAGTGCTCTTCATAGTCACCGCAAATGACACATCAAGGATTCCTGAGCCGCTTTATGACAGGATGGAGATAATAGAGCTTTCGGGATATACGCCAGAGGAGAAGCTGCATATCGGGAAGGAGTATCTTGTACCCCGCCTGCTGCAGAAGAATGGCCTCACACGCAAGGAGATACGCTTTGACAACAATGCGCTCTCCCTCATAGCCACCGAATATGCAAGAGAGGCTGGGGTCAGGCACTATGAGAAAAGCATAGATAAGATCATGCGGAAGGCAGCGCTCCAGATACTCTCGGAGAAGGACATCCACCTGCCGATATCGATAAAGGGCAACACCGTAGAGAAGTATCTCGGAAAGCCGATCTTCCCCGCTGATGAGATAGTCAAGGCTGACAAGATCGGTACAGCTATCGGCCTGGCATGGACAAGCATGGGCGGCGATGTCCTCCTGATAGAGGCAGAGTCGCTGCCGATGAAGGGCGACCTCAAGGTGACAGGGCAGCTTGGCTCTGTGATGCAGGAGTCAGTCTCGATCGCATGGTCATCCCTCAAGAAGGAGGCATACCTCAGAGGCCTTGACCTCTCATTCTTCGAAGACACGACTGTCCATCTCCATATCCCTGAGGGTGCAGTGCCGAAAGACGGTCCAAGTGCCGGCATAACGCTCTTCACCGCGCTATGGTCAATGTACAGGGAGGAGATAATAAAGCCTTCTCTTGCCATGACAGGAGAGCTTACGCTCACCGGCAAGGTGATGCCGATCGGAGGGCTCAAGGAGAAGATACTTGCTGCGCGCCGCAATATGATAAAGGAGATCATAATACCGGAGCGCAACGTCAAGGATCTTGAGAAGCTTGACGATGAAGTCAAAGGCGATGTCATATTCCACCCTGTCTCAGATATATCAGAGGTCATAGAGATAGCGTTCCCTGATGAATGCTCGAAGAGGCTTGAACGCTCTATCCTGCGCACGCTTGAGGAAGAGAGGGAGCGGAAAAGGAAGGAAGAGAGGCAGAAGGCAGAGCCTGCCGGCAGCGAGAACAAGGTGGCAATATGGCAATAGAGCTGCTCTCCCCGGCTGGAAACTATGAGAAACTCGTGACGGCATTCAGCTACGGCGCGGATGCCGCCTATATGGGGCTGACAAGCTTCTCCCTGAGGAAGAATGCCGGCAACTTCTCGGATCTGGAGGCTGATAAGGTACGGAAGCTGAAGGAAGAGACCGGCAAGAAGATCTACTGCACGATGAACATAATATTCAGGGAGCGGCAGATCGAAGAGCTTATGGGCATGAGGGACGAGATAGCGACCTGGCCCTTTGACGCGTTCATAGTCTCCGATATCGGCACAGTCCCGTTCTTCAGGAAGAACTTCCCTGACAAGGAGCTGCATCTTTCCACGCAGGCCTCATGTATCAACTCCGAGGCAGCTAAGATGTACAGGGATATGGGCTTCAGCAGGATAATCCTTGGACGTGAGGCCTCCCTTGATGACATAAAGAGGATAAAGGACAAGGTGCCGGAACTGGAGCTCGAGGCTTTTGTCCATGGCGCGATGTGCATGGCCTACTCCGGACGATGCCTGCTCTCAGCGCACCTTGCCGGCCGCAGCGGCAACCAGGGGGACTGCGCACATACCTGCAGATGGAAATACAGGCTTGCGCTTGAGGAAGAGGAAAGGCCTGGAGTCTACTATCCTATCGATGAGGAGGATGACTATACGACGATCCTTTCCTCAAAGGACCTCTGCATGATAGACCATGTAAAGGAACTCGAGGATGCGGGGCTCTCATCTCTCAAGATCGAGGGAAGGATGAAATCAGTGTACTATGTGGCCGTGGTCACAAGGGCATACAGGAAAGCACTGGACAACGATCCTGAGCTTGACAGGTACAAGAGGGATATATTCGATGTCTCGCACAGGGAGTTCACTACTGGATTCTTCTTCTCGTCGGGACCCATAGAGGGAGAGGATGTATCAAGGCCTACAAGCTATGGCTACGAACGGAACTACATGTTCCTCGGAACTGTAAGGAAGGATATGGGCAACGGCATCTTCGAGCTAGATGTGCGCAATCAGATACGTCAGTCCTCCCCTCTTGAGTTCATAGGGCCTGATGTCCCGCTTCTCAAGGAAGAAGGATTCATGCTACTTGACGCCGAGGGCAATGCAGCTGATAAGCTAGACCATGGAAAACAAGGGTTCATAAAGACAGGACTTCCTCTCAAGCCTGGCTATATAATGAGATGTCTGTCTGAATCAGAGGAGAAGTATATCAGATGAGAAAGCTTTCATTGCTGCTTGCCATACTGCTCATTCCGGCGTTTGCGCTCTCAGCATACACAGATTCATTTGCAGAGGCTTCATCAAAGCCTGAATACATCGCGCTCATAGACGCGGTCAAGAACGGAGAGGATGAAAGTGCTGTCGGATCACTGTACCAGCAATATATGTCTCTGGACCTTCTCATGACAGAGAAGGCAAGGATAGAGTACCATATGGCCAGATACTTCAAGGATAAAGGGAACGATGAAGAGGCAAAGCGCCATGTGGAGCTTGGAAAGGAATACCTGGCCCAGATCGGAGAGGACGAAGGAGAGCTTTTCAGACGAGTGGCCGAGGCTGATATAGTGTCTGCAGATTACTATGTCAACGGCGGCATGGGGAAAGGAATGGAAAGCTCTGACCTCATGAAATCCCTCTACAAGGACTATCCTGATGAGTACTACATAGCGCTGCAGGAAGCTTTCCGCCTTCTCTATACGCCACCGATAGCAGGCGGATCTGCAAGGAAGGCCCTGTCCATACTGAATGAAGTCGAGAAAGAGCTTGACGGGCTGTCAAAGCTTGATCTCTTCTCATTCTATTCAGCAAAAGGCATGGCGCTATCGCAGCGTGACGAGTATGATGAGAGTGACAGATACCTCGACAATGCCGAGGAGATCTACAAGGGAGATCCGGCCATTGAGGACATAAGGCGGGACAACAGAAGAGGAAGAAGGAACAACAGGAACAGCTGATGGGCGTTTACCTTGCTATCTATGTATCTTTCATGATGATTATCGGCGTATATGCGATGGCGACTACGCTTCTCAACCTCAGGCACTTCAGGAAGCTTGGGAATGTGAAGGACAGCGTAGACGGGCCGCTGATATCCGTCATCATCCCCGCTCGTGATGAGGAGGCCTCCATAGGACGGCTTCTTGAGTCGCTTGAGAAGCAAAGCTATAAGAATATAGAGATCCTTGTCATGAATGACCAAAGCTCCGACGGGACAGAGGAGATAATAAAGGCGCATGCACAGCACGATCCGAGGATCAGGTACTTCGCGTCGGATCCTTCCTCAAGGCTTCACGCCAACGGGAAGATAAACGCGCTACTGCAGCTGATGCCGCATGTAAGGGGCGAATATATCCTCGCGACAGATGCCGACACTTACCATGCCTCAGAGTGCGTCGCGCATGCCTATTCGATAATGAAAGAGCATGGACTTGATATAATATCAGGATTCCCTACAGAGCTCTGCCCGTCATTCGCCGGCACCGTGAACATCTCGGCGATGATGCTGACGAACACGCTCATCCCGCACTTCTTCGTCTATCATTTCCCTCTTCCCAGCGCCACGTTCGCGATAGGACAGTTCATAATGATGCGCAAGAGCGCATATGATGAGACCGGAGGATACACGAAGATCAAGGGACATATGGATGATGTCGGGATCGCAAGGCTCTTTGTAAGGAACAAGAAGAGCTTCGCATTCATATCGATATCAAGATACGTGGCCTGCTATATGTACACAAACGCATCTGATGCCTTCAGGGGCATAGAAAGATCCATTGCCGGCATCTTCCCGCCGAAAGCCGTATCATTCATCCCCGTGTTCGCCCTTGTCGCAATACTTATACACATTGCCTTATCCCCGATCGCGGCCATACTGCTCTTTGCATCTGAAAGCTACTCATACATGTTCCCCGCGATGCTCTGCGGACTGCTGCTGTTCTTCGTGTCATGGTATATAGCGTGCAGGAAGGCTGGATGGCGCAAGCTGATATCAATCGCGGCACCGCTGACGCTTGTGCAGATATGCGTGATGTACATCCACGGGCTTTACAACCGCTTCACTGGAAAGGGATTCATCTGGAAAGGCCGGAAAATAGATTAACAAATCCTATAAAATCATACTGATGGATTGTTTTTGGCTGTTTTTCTTGCAATTATAAGGTATTATGTTAGTATCGAGTTATTGATACACAAGAAGATGGAGGATCATTCTGATGACAATTCACGAAAGCCTGATGGAGCAGTTTGAGACTTATGTTGCAGAGAGCAGCAGATTTGAGCTGAAAGGGACGAAGGCGTCAGCTGCAAGGGCAAGGAAAGCACTTGCCGAGATTGCAAAGCTATGCAAGGAAAGAAGAAAGGAGATACAGGACAAGAAGACAGCTGAAGACTGATATTCCCCATCATATTGTTTTTCAGATTTTTCATGACTTTTTTATATAAACATATTGAAATTGTCGTCGAAATCCGTTATCTTTCCCCCTGTTGATTGCCTCCTTAGCTCAGCTGGCCAGAGCACGTGACTTGTAATCTCGGGGTCGTTGGTTCGAATCCGACAGGGGGCTCAAGCAATCCCTGCATCATCTGCAGGGATTTGTTTTTTTTACCGGTTCACGGCATTGCCCCGCAGTAGTATAATCAGCATATGCGCATAGCGGTAACAGGCGGAGCAGGATTCATAGGATCGGCATTCGCAAGGCACATGATGAAGTGCTGCGATGTCGAGAAGCTCATAGTATTTGATGCACTCACCTACGCCTCAAGGATCGAGAATCTCGCAAGCATCAGGGATGATGGCAGATTCATATTCATCGAAGGCGATATAAGGAACAGGGCTGATGTCGACAATATGCTCCGAAAGCACAAGCCTGACATCATAGTGAATTTCGCGGCGGAAAGCCATGTTGACAGCTCAATAAGCAACCCATCGCTGTTCATAGACACGAACGTAAGAGGGACAGGAGTCCTCCTTGATGCCATCATCGATAGCGATATATCCAGATTCCATCAGGTATCGACGGATGAGGTCTATGGCGATACTGCGATAGACAGCCATGAAAGATTCAGCGAAAGCTCTCCCCTTTCCCCCAGCTCGCCATACAGCGCATCAAAAGCAGCAGCGGATCTCCTGTGCCTTGCATACAGGCGCACGTACGGCATACCTGTCACGATATCGAGATGCACGAACAACTTCGGCCTTGGGCAGCATGTGGAAAAGCTCATACCGATGGCTGTATCGAATGCAATGGCAGAGAGGCATATACCTATCTATGGAACAGGGCTGAACATACGGGAATGGATCGCAGCAGATGATCACTCAAGGGCCATCGAGTGGATAATAAGAAGCGGAAGAGAAGGAGAGATATACAACATAGGCACGGGCCTGGAGCTGTCGAACATCAAAATCGTGCGCATGATACTGCATCTTTTGGGAAAGAGCGATGATCTCATAGCATATGCTCCGGACAGGAAAGGCCACGACAGGCGCTATGCGCTTGACTCTGGCAAGTTCGAGAGGGAATCCGGAATATCATTCACAAAGGTGGACACGGAAAGGAAGCTTGAAGAGACAATCATCGCACTATCTTGCAAAACATCCCCTACTTCGCTCTAATTCTTCTCATGGATCTCTACTTTGACAACGCAGCGACGACAAGGCTTTCAGAAGAAGCGCTGGAAGCCTATATAAGGACGGAACGTGAGTTCTTCGCAAACCCTTCATCCATACACAGGGAAGGGCTTAAGGCCCATAAGGAGCTTGAGAGGAACAGGGAGAGAATGGCATCGCTCCTATCTGTTCCGCCATCATCACTCATCTTCACCTCCGGGGCAACCGAATCAATCGCGGCTGTATTCTCATCGCTCCTGCTATCAGAGCCGGGCAAAGCCATAATATCATCGGTCGAGCATGACGCGGTATCATCCTGGATACGTCCGCTTGAGGCATATGGATGGAAGACTGCAAGGATAAAGGCAAAAGGCGGCATAGTGAGGAAGGAGGATCTTGCCTCCGAGCTTACCCCTGACACCCGTCTTGTTGCGGTGATGGCAGTCAATAACGTGACGGGCGCTGTCGAGGACATAAAAGGCCTTGCAGAGACAGTAAGGGAGTATGAGAGGAACCTGAAGCACCGGATATTCTTCTTCGCGGACTCAGTGCAGGCACTGGGGAAGATACCTTATGACCTGACAGGCCTTGGCATAGACGGGGCATCATTCTCTGCACACAAGATAAACGGGCCGAGGGGCATAGGGCTTCTTTACCTGAGAAGGCCTGAAGCATTCAGGGCGCTCTCCCCCGCGGGCGGTCAGGAGAAAGGAAAGAGAGGCGGAACAGAGAACCTTCCAGCAATCGCAGGCTTTGCAGCGGCTGCAGAGAAATGGCTGACAGGGACGGAAGAGAGCTGGAAGAGGATAAGGGCGCTGAACCAGATGGTGAGGGACACCATAAGAGAGCTTGGCTTCAGCATACTCTCGCCGGATGATGGCTCCCCTTATATAATATCATTTGCATCTCCTCTGCCTTCTGAGGTATATACAAGGATGCTTTCCGACAGAGGCATCTGCGTCTCATCCGGCTCCGCCTGCTCGAACAACACGAAGGGAGAAGGTGAACGCATACTCCTCTCAATGGGATTCAGGAGCAGCGAGGCAAAGCAGGCTGTCAGGATATCGCTGTCAAACGAGAGCGACGAGGAAAGCGTCGCGGAACTGGCAAAGGCAATCAAGGAGATAGGAAATGGCCGATAAGCTCTATCTTGTGAAGGAAGGGGAAATATCACTCAAAGGCGGCAACAGGAATCTGTTTGAGAAGAGGCTCAGGCATAATATCAAGGATAAGCTCAGGCCTTATCATTCTGAGATAAACAAGCAGAAAGGAAGGCTCTATGCCTATATCGACGAAGCTGCCCCGGATGCTATGATAGAAAAGGCGCTTTCAACGACAAGCGGCATCACGGGCTTCGCGAAGGCACACAGGGCAGAGAAGGACATGGACGCCATAGTGCGGTGCGCAGCCTCGATCCTGCCAGGGGCCTTCTCAGAGAAGGGCTCATTCAAGATCGCAGTGAAGAGAGAGGACAAGGCTTTCCCGTTCTCTTCCAGAGATATAGCGGTAAAGCTTGCAGAGGTCGTCCACGGCATATATCCGGAACTTACGGTAGACCTAGACAATCCAGGCAACACGCTCACCTGCGAAGTCAGGGGAGAAGCCTATCTCTACACAAGCGAGAGCAAGGCCATAGGCGGGCTTCCAGTAGGGACTGCAGGGAAAGGGATGGTTCTTCTGTCAGGCGGCATAGACAGCCCGGTAGCGGCCCAGATGATGGCGAAGCGTGGGATGAAGGCAGATGCGATCTATTTCCATGCTTACCCATACACATCGGATGAGGCGCTTGAGAAGGTCAAGAAGCTCGCGTCCCTCATAGCGCCATATATGCAGGGAATGCGGCTCTTCGTCGTACCATTCACAGATGGGCAGATCCATATCAGGGACAACGGATATGAGGAGGAGGCGACGCTCATGTTCAGGGCAGCGATGATGCAGACAGCGGAAAGGATCGCAAAGGAACATGGAGCAATCGCGATCATCACAGGGGAAGCGCTCTCCCAGGTAGCCTCCCAGACTCTTGATGCCATGTCATTCACGGACAGCATGACAGATCTACTGGTGCTGCGTCCTCTTGTCGGTATGGATAAGGAAGACATAATAGCAAGAGCCCGCGAGATAGGGACATACGAGACATCCATACTCCCATATGAGGACTGCTGCGTGGTCTTCTCTCCGAAGCACCCGGTGACGCGCCCTGTGAAGGAGGTCTCAAGGAGGCATTTCGGGGAGCTTGGCATGGAACCTTTCATAGAGAACGCAGTGCGTGATACGGTGGTGTACACATTCGACGCAGCTGGAAAGGAAGTGATCGATGGATAAGATTGCACTGATGCTCAGGCGCCACTGGTACCTACCCTTCACCTTCGTGCTTGCAGCTGCGGGCATATGTCTCAGCATGCCGTCAGGAGAGGATATAGTAAGCCTCGGCTGGGATACATTCTTCACGCTCATCATCATAATGCTCTCATACACAGGGCTGATGAAGGAAAGGGCATTCGCTCCTATAGGGGCGTTCCTGTCGATGCTCCGCTTCACCTACTTCCTGCTCCTTGCCGCATCGCTTGCCTCATTCATCCTCGGCTCTATCATAGGCGCGTATGCAGCAGCGATATCGATGATACCGCTGACACTCTCAATACTCAGAAGCGCAGAACGCGGCAGATACAGCGCAAGGACAGCAGCTGTCCTCACTATCGCGGCAGTGCTTGGCTCTATGGCGCTGCCCTCAGGGAGCATAGCGAACATATACCTTGCCGAACGGACAGAAGCCTCTTTTGTGATGACGATGCTGCCGCTCACCATCACAGGGCTCGTGCTTTTGCCTGTCCTTCCGATCTTTGTCCTAGGGAAGAACGTGAAGGATGAGGTATTCATACATGACGAGATCGATGCAGAAGGCTCCAAGTCAATGAGGATGCTGTATGTATGCCTCATGATAATAGCAACGCTCACGGCGATGGGCTCATTCTTCTGGTTCGATATCCTGATACTGTTCCTGGTGGTACTTGCCATATTCGACAGGAAAGTATTCATCAAGATGAACTGGGCAATCCCGCTATCATTCCTATTCCTGTCCATCTTCGCCCAGTCCATAGCCCAAAGCGTCGCGCATCCAGCCGCGCTTGGCATCGTATCAGAGATCGCAGGAAGCACAGCAGCAGCGCTCATCACGAAGCTCCCGGCATCAGCCGAGGCGATAAGGGCTGTGAACATAGGAGGGCTCGGCCTGCTCTCAGGCATGGCTGGCTATGGTGCTGCGATGAGGCTGGAAGGCAGCAGGAAGGAATATGCCCTTTCTTATCTGGCATGCTCAATCCCTGTCATAGCAATACTATCGCTTATTTCAATATTGTCATGACCCTTGCCCATTTTCCGCGATTACGATAACTTTCTTACGTATGCTGAAAATCGGAATAGATGTGGGGTCAACCACTATGAAGACCGTCGCTCTGGACGAGAAGAACAATCTCGTCTACAGCGATTACCAGCGTCATTACTCACAGATAATAGAGAAAGGCAAGGAGATGCTCTCAGCCGCGATGAAAGCAATCGGGGATGAGGAGGTGACGATCTCCCTTTCAGGATCTGCGGGCATGGGATTGGCAGAGGCTGCATCGATCCCCTTTGTCCAGGAAGTATATGCAACGCGTGTCGCAGCCAGGACATTCATCCCTGATACAGACACTATCATCGAGCTAGGCGGTGAAGATGCCAAGATACTATTCCTGAAGAACGGGCTTGAGGTGAGGATGAACGGCACATGCGCTGGTGGCACAGGCGCATTCATCGATCAGATGGCCACCCTCCTCGGCATAAGCCGTGATGATATCGACAGGCTTGCGGAGAATTCAACTGAGATATACACGATAGCATCCCGCTGCGGCGTATTCGCCAAGTCAGATATCCAGCCTCTGATAAACCAGGGAGCGAAGACAGAGGATATAGCGGCATCGATTCTCGTCGCTGTCGTGAACCAGACGATAGCAGGGCTTGCCCAGGGCCGCAAGATAGAAGGGAAAGTCGTCTATCTCGGCGGACCTCTGACATTCATAAAGCAGCTCAGGCTCTTCTTCGACAAGGCAATCGGGACTGAGGGGATATGCCCTGAGAACTCATTGTACTATGTGGCAATGGGCTCAGCGCTCTCCCCTGGCGGCAAGAAGATGCGCCTTTCAGATATAATACAGGCGCTTGAAAGCTACAGAGGCAAGGGCAACTTCACAAAGCTTGAGCCTTTATTCAGGGATGAGAAGGAATATGAAGCATTCACAGAGAGACACAGGAAGGCAACTGTCCCGCTGCGCGATCCGGCGACTTATTCAGGGCGCGCGTACCTTGGCATCGATGCAGGGTCAACGACGATAAAGACATGTCTTCTTGCGGAGAATGGTGACCTGCTTCTCTCACGCTACAGCCCGAACAACGGCAATCCTGTGCAGGCGATACACTCGTTCCTGCTGTTCCTCTATGACAACTATCCTGATATATCAATAGCGGCATCTGCCTCAACAGGATATGGGGAGGACCTCCTGAAGTCTGCGTTCAATCTTGATTACTCACTCGTGGAGACAGAGGCGCACTTCATCGGCGCAAAGCACTTCATGCCTGATGTGGACTTCATCATAGACATAGGAGGCCAGGACATCAAATGCTTCAGGATACGCGATGGAGTCATCGATGACATATTCCTCAACGAGGCATGCTCATCAGGATGCGGCTCGTTCCTGCAGACATTCGCGAATGCCCTCGGGCAAAGCGCGCAGGACTTCGCTAAGCTCGCGATCACAGCAAAGACACCTGTGGACCTGGGGTCAAGATGCACTGTGTTCATGAACTCATCTGTCAAGCAGGCCCAGAAGGATGGCGCCTCGATCAATGATATCTCTGCAGGGCTCGCGATAAGCGTCGTGAAGAATGCCCTGTACAAGGTGATAAGGACCTCGAATCCTGACGAGCTCGGGCATAGGATCGTAACCCAGGGAGGAACCTTCCTGAACGATGCAGTGCTTCGTGCCTTTGAGAAAGAGCTTGGGCTTGAGGTCGTCAGGCCTACGATAGCGGGCCTTATGGGAGCATATGGAGCGGCTCTCTATGCACAGCTCATGGCATCGCGCAAGGGCCTCAAGCTGAGCTCCACAGTCGGGAAGGAGGAGCTTGAGTCGCTTACCCATACAGTCAAGAATGTCAGATGCAATGGATGCACGAACCATTGCCTGCTCACAATAAACTCATTTGGATCAAAGAGGCGCCTTATATCAGGGAACAGATGCGAACGGCCGGTCACTGGCATGGCACCCAAGAAAGACGATGAGTACAATGTCTACGCCTATAAGCAGGAACTTCTTGCCGGATACAGGGAAAGGAAGGAAGGCACAAGGGGGACGCTCGGGCTGCCGCTTGCGCTCGGGATATACGAGCTTCTTCCGTTCTATGTGACGCTTTTCCAGAGCCTTGGCTATGACACAGTAGTCTCTCCTTTCTCCACAAGGGATATATACATACACGGCCAGGCATCCATCCCATCTGATACTGTATGCTTCCCTGCAAAGCTGATGCACGGGCATGTCCAGTATCTTGTCGACAGCAAGGTCGACAGGATATTCATCCCATGCTCAAGCTACAATATCGATGAGGAAAAGGGAAACAACCACTTCAACTGCCCTGTCGTGGCCTACTATGGCGAAGTCATAAAAGGGAACCAAGATCTCAATGGAATACCTCTCGTGCTTGGCTATCTCTCGCTTGAGCATCCTGAACATCTTGCGAAGAGGATATCCGAGATCTTCGACGTGAAGAGGAAAGATGCGAGAAAAGCTGTCGACAAGGCTTTTGCGGAGCTTGCGTCATACAGGAAGAAGATAACAGAAAAAGCAGAGGAAATCATAAGCAGGTCCCGCGAGGAGAAGAGGGAGATAATAGTCCTTGCAGGGCGTCCTTATCATACTGATCCTGAGATAAACCATGGAATTGACCGCATGATAGTATCCCTTGGCGCTTCCGTCATAACAGAGGATTCAATAGCGCCGCTTATCGGAAAAGGAAGCTTCGGGGTGCTTAACCAGTGGACATACCATGCCAGGATGTACGATGCGGCAAGGTATATATCAGGGCAGAAGGACATGAACCTGGTGCAGCTTGTCTCGTTCGGATGCGGACTGGACGCTGTCACGACAGATGAGGTCAAGGACATTCTCAGGAAGAACGACAGGATCTACACGCAGATCAAGATCGATGAGATAACCAACCTCGGTGCGGTGAAGATCAGGATGAGAAGCCTCTTCGCCGCGATAGAGATGGAAGAGGAAGAAGAGAAGAATGGAAAATAAGCCGTTTACGAAAGAGATGAAGGACAATGGCTGGACGATAGTCATCCCTAACATGTCCCCGATCCACTTCAATATCATGAAGAGGATATTCATCAACCATGGCTTCAGGCCGCTCCTTCTTGAGAACTCCTCGCAATCCGTCATACAGGAAGGGCTGAAATACGTACATAACGATATGTGCTACCCTGCCCTCCTTGTAATCGGGCAGATGATAGATGCAATCCACAGGGGCCTTGTGGATAAGGACAGATGTGCGCTCATAATATCGCAGACAGGAGGAGGATGCCGTGCATCCAACTACTACTTCCTGCTTCTCAAGGCGCTTGAGCGGGCCGGGCTGGGAAACATCCCTGTCATATCAGCGAACCTGCAGGGAATGAACTCAAACCCAGGATTCAAGATCACTTTCCCGATGCTCGTCCAGGCCTTCACTGCCCTGGTCTACGGCGATCTCATAATGCTCCTTTCAAACCAGACAAGGCCATATGAGGTAAACAAGGGAGATACGGACAGGCTCATCGAGAAGTGGACGAAGGAGCTGGGAGACTGCTATGAAAGGAACAGAGGCTACTTCTGGGGAAACATGAAGCGCAAGCTCAATGCCATCTCTGATGATTTCGCTGCAATCCCCGTGAAGCGTATCCCGCACGTCAAGGTAGGAGTTGTCGGAGAGATCTACATGAAGTACTCAAGGCTCGGAAACAGCAACCTGCAGGGACTTCTCGAGGAAGAGGGATGCGAAGTCATGCTTCCGCCGATGATGGGCTTCGTGCTCTACTGCTTCTCCAACGGAATCAAGGATGAGGAGTACTATGGCGGAAGGAGCAGGTACGCATTCATCATGAAGCATATAGGCATGCCGATACTTTCCATAGTCGAGAAGTGGTCAGAAGAGGCGGTGAAGAGGCACAAGGAGTTCCATACCGCAGCGACTTTCAAGGAGCTTGAAGGATATGGCGAAAGATTCATAGACCGCGGATGCAAGATGGGAGAAGGCTGGCTTCTCACAGCCGAGATGGTGGAGCTCATAGAGAAAGGCTATGACAACATCGTATGCACACAGCCTTTCGGATGCCTTCCCAACCACATATGCGGCAAGGGCATGATAAGGCCTCTCAAGGAAGCATACCCTGACTCAAACATAGTCCCGATCGACTACGATCCGTCAGCGACGAAGGTCAATCAGGAGAACAGGATAAAGCTGATGCTTGCTGTGGCAAGGGAGAAGCTTGACCAGGGGCAATGAGGCAACATGGCCCCATTGCTTGGCGCCGCATCAGAAGAAGCCTATGGCTTTCTGGACGACAGGGGCAAAAACCTCAATATCCGCTGCAGAGAGCGGCTTGCCGTTATAGCGTGCTGATATGCCGAACGTCTGCAGGTCAGCTGTCACTTCAAGGGTCGCGTCATCAAGATCCATGCCCTGGACTGTGAAATCATTGCACTCGATGCTGACATTGGCCTTGCCATCAGCCACGTACATGAAGAAGTAAATACCGCCATCGAACGAGTATTCCATGATCTCACCATTCATGATGTACGAGACATGATAATCCCTCGAAAGGGCATGGAACCATGCAGCATTCCTCCCAGCCTCTTTCATGGCAATAGATATGAAGCCGCCATCAGCACCTTCCACGCCCCTTGCACTGTCCAGCCGTGGAACTTCCATGCCTGCATCATCAAGCACATCAAGATACTTCTCATAGTGGGGCCTGTCCCATCCAGGCCTGAGTTCCTCAATGCTCTGGGCAAGGAAAGTATTCCCGCTATACCTGGTTCTGCTTGCCTCATTATATGAAAGGATCCCAACGATGGCCCTGCCAAGCTCATACGCTTCCTTCCCCTGCTCTGATACAGCTGCGGAAAGCGATGAAACCATCAATACTGCAAGAAAAACAGCAAATACTCTTTTCATATGACCTCCTCCTAGATTGTATCATCCATATGCAGGGAGCAGAAGTTAATTGTGCATATGATTCTATCATTCCTGAAAAACAGGTATTATTGGCATATGAAGACTTTTCTCTGGTATGACCTTGAGACATTCGGACTGAATCCAAGATATG
>CASFMA010000012.1 GCA_949295675.1 uncultured Spirochaetales bacterium
GGATGCTTCCAATGGAATCACCTGCGGCATAGTCCTGTCAAATTCTCCGGTCATCAAAAGAAAAAGCAAGATCATTTATCTGCCGGTCTATGATGTTATGTTTCTATAAACTCAGATTAAAAAACCTCCAGCTTGGCTGGAGGCTTGTTGCGCTGCGGCAGGATCAGAACGATGCTTCATGAAGCAGTGTATCTCCTGATACATTCCTTCCATCAAGCGATGCGATCTTCTTCTCCTCTATATTCTCAGCAGCCTTTTCCGTATCGGACCTGCTGTAGAAAGGAAGGATAGCATAGAGCGTGCTGTCTTCCTCGAATACCATCGTATCTTCCTCGAATACAGCTTCGATGCTCTCTGCTGTGTATCCGCTGTTCTCCTTTACAGCAAGGAGGGACAGGTCATATGCCATAGAGACGGCATCCTCAGTCTCTCTGTCAAGCGCCTCTCTGAATGAAAGTATCTCCTCTGGCTTGCCGACCTCCTTGATTATCTCGACAGGTACTTCCTTTATAACCTCAACAGGGACTTCCTTGATGACTTCCACAGGAACTTCCTTCTCGACGATTGTCTCAACCGGCACTTCCTTTATCACTTCCTTCTCGACAATCTTCTCGACAGGGATTTCCTTGATGACTTCCTTCTCAACGATCTTCTCTACCGGGACTTCCTTTATGATTTCCACAGGCACGCTGACTTCACGGATGATCTCAACAGGGACTTCTACCTTCTTTATGACTTCGACAGGAACTTCCTTTATGACTTCAACCGGGACTTCCTTCTCGATGATGGTAGGTTCCTGCGGGCTTCTTGCGTTTCCGAAAAGCGACGCATCTACCTTGCCTCTTGCCATCGGATCATCCTTTGGCTCTGTATACAGCGGACTGTCATAAGCGTTAGGGGAAAGCTTGTCTATCGTATCCTTGTATTCTGGTTCGCCTCTCTTTGCGACCATCACTCCGATCTGTATCAGCGCCAGACCGATAAGGACAGGAAATACTTTGGTCATCACTGAATAGATCTGCTCTTCCGTAACCTGATAAGCAGGCACTATGAAGCTCAGGAAGAGAAGAGTGAAGACTACAAGCACGATCAGCGATATGATGATGCTTGTCACTACAAGTTTTACTGTATTAGAGGGCTTAGCCATGTTTCCTCCGGAGTATACCTAAAGTACGCTTTACCGCTATTATATCAGTGCAATATCATGTTTACAAGTTGATTGTTTTCAGAAAATATTGCTTTTCAGTGAGTTATGGAGGGCCAATATGGGATGTATTGTCATAAATAAAGACGGAAAAGGAAGCGCAGAGAGGGTGGGGCTGCTTCTTAAGGAGAAGAAAGCCGGCATAATCCCCTGCGATACGATATATGGATTATCGGCAGCTGCCGTGCCAGAGTGCGCGGAAAGGCTTTATGAGATAAAAAGAAGACCAGCTTCCAAATCATTCATCGTGCTGATGACCCTTGATGACGTGAGGCAATCATCTCTGGCTGTTCCAGATGATATCCTGCGTCGCTGGCCGGCTCCTCTTACAGCCATCGTAAGGGACGATGCAGCAGGCAGCACAGTGGCTGTCAGGGTTCCATCTGATGGCTTCATGCAGGATGTGCTCAGGGTTTCTGGCCCGATTTATTCCACATCCGTCAACTTCTCAGGGGAGAGAAGCCTTCTTTCATTCGATGAGATATTCCCTGTATTCTCTGATCTGGTGGACTTCGCGGTAGAAGATCCCTCCGTCAAGGGAGGGATGGCTTCCACGCTGGTTGATGCGACAGTCTTTCCTTATCGTGTCATAAGGCAGGGGGCATACGTCATCTGATGCGCCTTGCTTCCATGTAGTATCGTTTCTCATCAGCATGCCCTATCGAGAAGGTCTTCCTTGGGAATGCCTTGTCTGACATGATTGATGAGAAGAATGAATCCTTGGGGATATCAGGGAGGATGAGGGCCACATTGCCGTTCCCTGCAAGCGACAGGGTCTCATCCATGCCATGGATATAGTCAACGGTACAGGCTTTTCGCTCAAGCAGGGAGTCGATCACTGCCTGCACTGTCCAGGCTGAAAGCTCCTTCTCTGTATTGAGTAGTGTGACAAGTGTATACTCATTGCCATCATACAGTACGAACAGGCCCTTTCCTTCGTTTACCTTGGAGTGTATCTCTTCCTTCCTTATTGTCTCTGTCGTGAATCCTGGGGCGGCTTCAGAAAGAGCTTTCATGAATCCATCCTTCCCGATTGAGTAGAAAATCCTGTGTATCGGCTCGAACTCAAGGCCTTCATCAAAGATATTCTCGATTTCAACAAGCGCGAAACGTGCCGGATGCGAGGCTCTTTTCTCTTCAGGGATTCCTTTCTTAATATCCTCCCATAGGCTCTTCGCCGTAGCAAGGCTGTGGTTGCCGTCTCCCATTGCGAAGAGGAGAGGATTGCTTGGATCAAGCTTTCCAAGCATCTTCGAGAGCGCGGCTGATATCGCGTTCTTGTCATCTTCCCGGTCTATGAGATAGCCGGTCACATGGCCGCCGTTCATCATCAGCGGGGTATCATATACGACGTGCAGCTCTCCCTTCCTGTCCCTGAAAGGCTCTATCACGCTTCTTTCCTCATCTGATATCAGCACCATGATATGTGGCAACTCCAGAGGCGCATGCAGCCTTATTTCCCTGCGTGGCGGTATGCGGGATAGGATAGTTCCCTCCGTTGCCCTTATCAGAGATACCGAATCAGGACTGTAATCATATTCCTCAAGGTCCAGCTTCCCGACAAGGCCAAAGCGGACACCTGTCTCTGTCCTTCGTTCGACAAGGATGAAGGAGTCCTTGTATTCATCGAAGACGCCATCCCTGATATATCTCTCCATTGTATTGTTGATATTCCTTATCCGCTCTTCCTTCCCATCCTTCTCCAGATAGATCTCAGGGAGTGTTATCCTGAGCGTTGAAGGTGCGTCCCCGACAAAGCTTTCGACTTTGTCCCAGTATTCAGGATCCGCAGTATATTGGTCGCATGCCACTACTGCCCATTTCTCTAAATCTATGCCCTTTCTTGGCAGAAGGACATCTGCTGGGGAAAATCCTATATTCTTCATGATGATATTATACACGGAAAAGGATAAGATGTAGAATTCTGATATGAGACGTCTGATTGTGATAGGAGGCAGCGCTCCCTCGTCATTCTGCTTTGACAGGAAGCTGTACAGCCATGTGGTCGCGGCCGACAGCGGCTATGACAGCGCCCGCGCACTCTCCATACCTGTGGATGAGATAGTGGGGGATCTTGATTCCACAGCATTCCGTGCAGAGATTGAGGCCATGGGCTTCAAAGCCTGCTCCCATGACAAGGATCTGAGCGATACAGAGCTTGCGCTTGGCAGGGGCCATGGGGAATATGATCTGGTAGGAGGCGGGGAGGGAAGGCTTGACCATACGCTCTCGCTGTTCTCCACGTTCACCCGTATGGGGTATCCATATTACTGGTTCATGCGTACCGATACTGTCGCATCAATCTCAGGACATGTCGAGGTTGTGGCAGATGAAGGGACCGAGCTCTCCTTCTTCTCCCCCGAAGGTGTCTCACATGTCCATTCAGCTGGGCTTGTATGGGAACTGGACTCGTTTCCCCTCTCTTTTACATCTGTCTCTCTTTCAAACAGGATGAGCGGCACGCATCTTGTTCTGGACATAGATGGAATGGTCATGATGAGGATGCGCCCGGTTGATTTCCCCTCGATAAGGATTGAGCGATGCTGAGGATAACTGTCGGAAAGGGTGATGAGGATTACTTCCGCATCCAGGATGCCATAAATGCTGTGCCATATGGGATGGAGGCTGAGATCATCGTATCTGACGGCATATATCACGAGAAGATATTCTCAGATAAGATGGACCTGACGATCCGAGGCGAAGGCAATGTATATATTGTCAACTCAGATGGCGCACATGAGATAGTTGAGCGAGGTATGAAGAGAGGGACTTTCAGGACGTATACGGCATTCTTCAGCGGATCGCGCCTCAGGCTGGAGAACCTGACGATCGTCAACGGTGCCGGAAGCGGAAGGGACGTGGGACAGGCTGTCGCTCTCTATCTGGATGCTGATGAATCAGAGCTTTCAAAAGTCCGCATCGTGTCCCATCAGGATACCCTTTTCCTGGCGCCGCTCCCAGATAAGGAGAGGGAGAAGGGAGGATTCTATGGCCCTCGGCATCTTGCTCCCAGAAAGCGGACCAGATCAATATTCCACGATTGCTATATAGCAGGATCGGTGGACTTCATATTCGGTGGCGGCGATGCTCTCTTTGATGGATGTGTCATAGAAAGCGTAGAGCCAGGCTTTGTCACGGCTCCGTCTGGACTCAGGGACTGGTCCGGGCTTGTCTTCCTCCGCTCTTCGTTCATGGCAAGAGGGCTGGATGACGAGAGCGTTTTCCTGATGCGTCCGTGGAGGCCTGAAGGCAAGGCGTGCTTCATCGGCTGCAGCTTCGGCCCGCACATTGACAGACGAGGCAGATGCGCCTGGGAAGGCGCTGAGAGGGATGAGTCTTCCTTCTCTGTCCTTGAGTGCGGATCTGAAGAGGCCGTATCTCTCCTCTCGTTCTTCCGCACATGAGGCGTTTGGTGGTATTATAAGGTATGCTGGCTTTCAGAAGGATACTTGCATTCTCATCACGCGTCCACTCATATCTGCTGGCGCTTTATCTTTTCTTTGCCCTTCTGTTCGTCCTTTTCCTTTACTTCCCTGTAAGCGAAGTGCTTATCACATCGATAACAGGCTGCCAGATGGTGCTTGGATGGACTATATTCCTTGAGGGGTTCTGGATAATCCTCGCATCGGTCTATCAGCTGTTCTATACGCGTGTCGCGTTTGTCGCGCCTTTCGTGCTGACAGTGCTCCGCATGGCCGCGTATTTCTGCATATCGATCTTCATAGACATGCTCAACACCGTGATACTCCACGGATTCTCATTCGGAGGCTGAAATGGAAAGCATATACTGCATAAGAGGCGCAACGACTACGGAATCGGATTTCCCAAGCGAGGTTGATGATGCCGTCAGGGAACTGATGGATACGATCTACCGCGAGAATGGAATAACCGATGAGGATGTAGCCGCCGTGATATTCTCACAGACACATGATATAAGGACGCGCAATGCGGCTGCGGCATGCAGGAAAGCGGGATTCTGTTCGAAAACCCCTCTTTTCTGTGTTCAGGAAGCTGATATCTCAGGAGGCCTCCGGCTCGCTATCCGCGCCCTTGTCATAATCAATCATCAGCGTTCTGCGGAGCCGCGTATGGTATATCTCAGGAATGCCGTGTCGCTTCGTCCGGATTATATGGAAAAAGAGGAGGTATGATGGAACGTATTTCGGATTGTGGTATCGAGGTGCTTGTCTCAGAGGAAGGGGCAGAGCTGCGCAGCATCAGGAAAGATGGTGTCGAATATCTCTGGCAGGGCGACGAGGCCCACTGGAAAAGACATGCTCCGCTGCTTTTCCCTTTTGTCGGAAGGCTCAATGAACGGAGGTACACATACAAAGGCATAAGCTATGACATGACACCGCATGGCTTCGCTCCGGCTTCATTGTTCTCTGTCGTCTCGAATTCCGGCAGCGCAGTCAGGCTATCGCTATCATCTAACGAGGAGACAAAGAAGATCTATCCATTCGATTTCAGCCTCAGCGTGACATATAGCGTGTCAGGCAGCACCGTATCAGAGCTTGTCGAGGTTGAGAACACAGGAAATGATGAGATGTTCTACGGCATCGGCTTCCATCCCGGATTCAATGTCCCGATAGAGCAGGGGCTGGGGATTGAGGATTATAAGATAACATTCCCTCTTTCCTCCGATCCAGAGAAGCGTGTATTCGCACCGGACAGGCTTGAGGCTGGATACAATGAGAAGGCAGCTGAGTTCGACGGCAACGCCATTCATCTCAGCCATGATATATTCAGCGATGACGCCATAGTTCTCAGCGGTACAGGCAGCAAAGCCATTATCTCTTCAGCAAAGGGCAGCAGAAGCGTAGAGCTGCATTATGATGCGCCTTGGATGGGAATCTGGCAGACATTCGCGCCGGATACTCCTTTTGTCTGCCTTGAGCCCTGGTATTCGCTTCCAGGCCGCACAGGTGTGATAGTGGATATATCGAAGAGGGATGATTTCATACGCCTCATGCCGTCTGAGAAGAGGACGCATGGCATTGAGATCATAATCGGGTGATGCTTCATCATGTGTGAAAAAGAGGGCTGGATTTATGATCCAACCCTCTTCTTATCAGCAGCCCTTGACTGAGCAGGCTGCTTTCTGCGGAGGCAGCGCTATGATCCTCTCAAGCTGTGGATTCTTCTTCAGATTCTCCTTGAGGCCCCTTGCACGCGCCTTGTTCACATAGTCAGGATCTTCGAATGTGTAATGGAAGTTCGTGTGTATGTCATATGTGCCGTTCATCAGCGCATAGGCATCTTCTGTGATGACAAGCTCTTCGTCAGTCGGGATCACGAAGATCTTTACAGGGCTTTCATCCTTTGAGATGCAGGTCTCGGCGTTGCGGCAGTGCGAGAGATCGTTCTTCTCGTCATCGATCATGATCCCGAGATTCTCCAGACCTTCGCATGCACCTTTCCTGATATGCTCTCCCATCTCTCCGACACCAGCGGTGAATACTATCGCGTCCACACGTCCGAGAAGCGCTGCGTATGCTCCGATGTACTTCTTGATCCTGTGTGTCTCCATGTCCACGCCAAGCTGTGCCAGCTTGTTGCCGCTCTTTGCAGCCTCATGCACATCACGTCTGTCAGACATGCCGCAGAGTCCCATCAGGCCTGATTTCTTGTTCAGGTATGTATCCATCTCCTGTGTCGTAAGCCCTGTGTTGGATGAGATATATGCCACGATAGCCGGATCTATATCACCTGAGCGTGTTCCCATCACGAGGCCCTCAAGCGGGGTAAGCCCCATCGAAGTCTCTATGCAGACACCGTTCTTTACAGCGCAGGCTGATGCACCATTTCCGATATGAAGGATTATGACATTCGTGTCCTTGCTTTCCTTTCCAAGCAGGAGTGCAGCTCTCTTCGAGCAGTAGAGATGGCTTGTCCCATGGAAGCCATAGCGGCGCACATTGTACTTTGTATACCACTCATAAGGCACTGCGTACATATAAGCTTCCTCTGGCATGGTCTGGTGGAAAGCTGTATCCATTACGATCGCATTAGGGACGCCTGGCATCAGCTTCCTGGCAGCCTCTATGCCCATGATGTTTGCAGGCATGTGAAGCGGTCCGAGCGGGATGAGTGTCTTGAGCTGCTCGACTACCTCATCTGTCACCAGCGTTGATTTCTTGAAAAGCTCTCCGCCATGGAGGACTCTGTGGCCTACCGCACCGATTTCATCAAGGCTGTTTATGCAGCCGTATTCCGGATCCACAAGCATCTTGAGTATGAGTTCGATCGCTTCCTTGTGCGTAGGGGACACGAAGCGCTCATGATACTCTTCCTTCCCGGCTGATTTCTGCTCAATGGTTGAGTATTCAAGTCCGATGCGCTCTACCACTCCGACGCATAGCACATCTTTCTCTTCCCAGTCGTAAACCTGGTATTTGGCAGAAGAACTGCCGCAGTTAAGTGTCAGTATGACCATCACCTATCTCCTGAATTAAAACTTTATACAGGCAATTTATATAGCAAGGAGAAGAAAAAGTACATATGGGAAGTTGGCAAAATACATCACTGGCGGCGTATAGTTGTCATGAGGTTCATGATATTGCTTCTTATCATAGCATCAGCCGTGCCGGCCTCATGCGCGAGTATGGATATATCAGGCACATCTGGAAGGATGGGGAATGATGGATTCTCCATTGTCCTCCCTTCTATGCGCCTTTCGCTTGAGGCGGGGCCTCTTTCTGTCGGGGAGATAGACAGAAGGGGGCTCGTCCGTACTCTGTCAGAGCTTCATGATGGACGCTGGGATCTTTCGCTTGAGGCTTCCCCGTTCCGGTCTGATGGATGGAGAAGCGGGGCTGTGCTGTCCTTGGGGCCGCTTTCGCTTGGCATGTCCCTCAATGACAGGGCGTTTGCCGCTGCATCACTTTCCTTCAATCACGTTGATGCTGCAGTCCTATATGCCTTTGCTGGAAGCTCGCCTGACAGCTTCATGGAGGACAGGCATGAGAGCGAAAGGCAGGATGTCCTTTACGGCGGGCTTTCATTCTCCTGGTGGATATTCAGAGCCGCCGGCATATTCTCATTCTCTCCGGTTCTTGGCCTTGATGGCTACCTGTCGCTTGCAGCAGAGCATGGAAGGTACTCCATCACGCTTGCAGCCGGAAGCCTGCCTGTCCTCTATTCAGATGATGCAAGATATCTGTACAGCATCTCAGGGGCGATAGGCGAGGATGGATTTCTCTCGCAGTTCTCGTTCAAGATAGGGAATGAGCCTGTATTCTCAGATGAGTACCTTGGATACGAGGCATATATAAAGTCAGGTCTTGAGCTTTATGGCATCACGATATATTCATCGATGGAATATTGCTTCTCAAGCCATGGCCACAGCACGAAGAGCGACAGGTTCACCATCGAGGCTTACGGATTCGAGCTTGGCTATGACAATGCTTATGGGATAGTCGCTGTCTATGATGCCGGCATTGTGGAGTTCGGCTATGACGAGGGAAGGTTCTTTGCCGCGATAGAGCATGAGATGGCCGGAAGCATGTCAAGGATGCACCTCCGTCTCTCATCAGACAGGCTTATCGATGTGGCTATCTCGATAGATCTCTGAATGATCCGATCAGCGTGAGCGAGCGTTCAAGCTTTATCCCAAGCTTTTCCTCTGCCTTGCGCTCAGCCATCAGGATGAGCGTATAGATCTCATCCGATGTGCATCCGCTGTATGTGAGTATGGCGTTGGGCTGATACTCCGAGAACTCTGCCCTCAGCCCGCTTCTGCCTGTTGCCCCGATAGCTTGCAGTATCTCATCAGCCCTCATGCCTGCCGGATTGCGGAATATCTCACCGGAGAAGCGGCGGCATGGCGGTATGAACATTGTCTCTACGAAATGCTCCTTCCGCATCCTTGCGTCCGCTGTGTTTATCGATGGGATAAGGCTCAGCGCTACCGATACGACTATGCCGCTTCCTCCTATGACTGACGACTGCGGCCCGAATGCGTCCTTGTAATGCGGATAGCGATGCCTGAAGCCGTCCGGGGTCAGCACATCCGAGTAGAGGAACAGGTCTGAGATTGCCCGGCCGTTTGCATTGGCATTCACAGAGATGGCTCCTGCGATGGTGCCTGGTATCCCTGCGATCTCCTCCAGCCCTGAAAGCCTGTGCTCTATTGACATGTTGATTATATTCTCGAGCATCTCGCCAGGTGCAGAGACAAGCATGTCGCCCCTTATTGATATGCCTTTCATTGATTCTGTCGATATTACGATGCCTTCAACCCCTTCATCAGATACAAGTATATGCGTCCCGCCTCCTATTATCGTTATCGGAAGCGAGCGCCTGTAGGCCAGCTCTAGGACGCTCAGCACCTCTTCCTCATCCCTTGGCTCTGCATAGTACTCGGCCTTGCCGCCTGTCTCCAGGGATGAATGCTGCTTCATCTCATATCCTTCGGTGACGATGAACTCTGCCTGATGGCTTCTTATCGCTTTCATCATCCATATTCTAATTGGGGGAGAGTTGAGAAACAACTATCCTTGCTGATATTATATGCAGTACGGAGGCAGCCATGAAACTGTACAACACAATGTCGAGAAGCATCGAAGAGTTTGTCCCTATCGTAAAGGGAAAGGCTTCGATGTACTGTTGCGGCCCGACCGTCTATAACTACGCACATATTGGAAACCTCAGGACTTATATATTCGAAGATCTCCTTCATCGCACTCTCTCACGCGATGGATATGAGGTCAAGCATGTCATGAACATAACTGATGTGGGGCACCTCACAGGTGACGGCGATGATGGAGAGGACAAGATGGAGAAAAGCGCCAGAGAGACAGGGCGCAGCGTCTGGGACATAGCCAAGTTCTACACCGATGCCTTCTTCTCGGACGAGAAGGACCTGAACATAATCAGGCCTGACATAGTATGCCGTGCGACTGACCACATACAGGATATGATCGCGCTCATCAAAAGGCTTGAGGATGGGGGGCACACATATACTGCGGGCGGGAATGTCTATTTCTCGATTGATTCGATAGATGACTATGGCAAGCTTGCAAGGCTGAACATCGATGATCTCAAGAGCGGCGCACGCATCGATATCGATTCAAACAAGAAGAACCCGAAGGATTTTGTCCTGTGGTTCACGAACTCGAAGTTCAAGGATCAGGCAATGATGTGGGATTCTCCTTGGGGAAGGGGCTATCCTGGGTGGCATATCGAGTGTTCTGCCATGTCGATGAAGTATCTTGGAGAGCATTTTGATATCCACTGCGGCGGCATAGACGCCATACCTGTCCATCACACGAATGAGATAGCGCAGTCTGAGGCAGCTACAGGGCATACATGGGTCAACTACTGGTGCCATGGCGAGTTCCTGCTGAATGATACGGGAAAGATGAGCAAGTCCTCAGGTGAGTTCCTGACGCTTTCTGTCCTGAAGGACAAGGGCTATGATCCGCTTGATTACAGGTATTTCTGCCTTACAGGACATTACAGGAGCCAGCTGAAGTTCTCTTATGAGGCGCTTGACCATGCAAGATCCGCAAGAAGGAGCCTTGTGGACAGGATACGCGAGCTTAAAGGCGCCGCTGAGGCTTCGAATGCCCCTGGGGAGAAGGCAAAGGCATACATGGATGCTTTCGACAGCGCCATGGAGAACGATCTTTCATCACCTCAGGCTCTTTCGCAGCTATGGCTGATGCTCAAGGATGATCTGCCGGCCTCAGACAAGCTTGCTGCGATTTATCATATGGATGGTATCCTCGGGTTGAGGCTTGAAGCCATCGAGCCTGCTGCGGCAGGTGATGTCGGCGGAGCTGATGAGGAAAGGCTTCTTGCTGAAAGGACTGCGGCGAAGAAGGCGAAGGACTACAAGAGAGCTGATGAGATCCGTGCGGAGCTTTTCGACAGGGGCTTCATCGTCAGGGATACTCCGTCAGGGCCGATTCTTGAGAAAAGGGTGTAACCTTTTCCGTTTTGGATTGTTGATAGTATGGAGATAAGAAGCACAGATCAAGATGATTTCCGATTGGTGTACGATGCGAACTATCATCTTCTTGTACAGGTGATAATGCACATCGTGTATGACCTTGAGGTAGCAGAAGATCTGACACAGGAAGCGTTCGAGAGGTTCTATGTCAAGAACATGACCTTCCCGAGCGAGGATGATGCTAAGTACTGGCTCTTGCGTGTCGCGAAGAATCTTGCCCTCAATCATGTGAGGCGCAACAAGCGCGAAGGCGAGATGGTCGAGAAGGTGAAGCACATGCCGCACGTCGCCCACGATGACAGGGATGGGGAGCGTGAGGTGATAGACGCTGAGAACCGCAGGGAGGTCAGGGCCGCGATAGAGGCTCTTCCTGAAAACCTCCGGATGGTGATACAGCTGCGTGAATTCTCCGGCCTGGACTACAAGTCCATCGCGAAGGTGCTTGGCATATCGGAGACTAATGTGAAGGTAAGGGTGTTCAGGGCTCGCAAGAAGCTTGAGGAGGCCCTTGGTTCGGAGGATAGAGATGTGTATTGATGCCCAGATGCTTTCAGCATACCTTGATGGGGAGCTGAAGGAACCATATAGAACACAGGTGGAGGAGCATCTTGCCCACTGTCCAGCCTGCAGAAAACATCTGGCGGACATGAGAAGCGTAGGGGACAAGATGAGGGAGAGCGATTACAGGGCAGAGGTCCTTGACCGCAGGAAGGATGATATCTTCTCAGTCCTTGACAAGAAGTACTTCCAGAATGGGCGCAAGGTAAGCTTCATACGCCGCCGCTTCGAGATCTCGATGCCATCTCTTGTCACAGCCGCGGCCGCTGTTGTCTTCATCTTTGTCGGCGGATTCATGTTCTTCGGCTCATCAGCTGAGCAGACTGCTGATATCCTTCCGTCGTATGCGGTACAGGCTGACAGCTCGAATATAAGATATGTGTCTGATGAAGCGACGCTTGACAACTTCACGCTGGAAGAGATCATCAGATATCTTGATAGCAAGGGCTATAATGTGGATATTTCACTGAAAGGTCTGCAGCCTCTGGAAACAGTTGAAGCTGCGCAGTGATAAGCTTTTGAGAGAGGATTTGGCTGGGATTGCTCCCAGCCTCTTTTTTTCCCAATGACTTCACAATTGAAATCGATTACTCATCAAGCAAGCTCTGTATATCACTAGTTTTGGCACTAATTCTCAGTCGATTGTAGCAGGTGGAAAAATTGCTACAGCTCCAACGGTATCAGGATACACAACAAAGTACACAACTGTCGATGATTCTACATACACAACAGTTTCTTTTGTTGTAACAAAGGAAGGCCTTACTGATGTAGAGGATGAGAGCTATACGCTTACTCTTACAGGTGTAAATGCAAAAGATTATACAGCTACTGAGCTTACAAACAGAATTGTAAATCTCTCATCATATACATTCGCATTTTCTACTCCGCTTAACCCATCTTCTACTGATACTGACTATACAAGAATTGGGGGAACTATAAGTGGATTTGTAACAGGAACTCTTACTGCGGATATTGATGCGACAGGAAAAGTGCAGAAGATTAGCGTAGGTTCTGCTGCCCCTGTCCTTTTCCTTCCAGAGGCTGACAGCAAGGTAAGTGGTGTTACTTATGGTGAAGTTGGTGCAGACGAGACATATTTGCTTGCAAATATCAATGAAGCAATAACAACTGCAACGCTTACTAATGTCAAGGATTACGATGAAACAGTAAAGGAAAATACCGAAGAAGCTGAAGATGCAATTGCTGGCTATGTAAAGCTTCTCCTTGGTAGTAATGGTGGTACAGATCTTGCTGAATTGTTTGCCAAAGATCTTCTTGCTGAAGATAGTAAAGTTACTGGAACATATAACCCATCAGAACATGGCTCAGCTGTAATCACAATTACAGCTGGATCAGAACCAGAGCTTATTGCATCGGATGCTGCATCAACACCTGGTCCTGTGACAAAGTCAATCTATGTTCCTGCTAATTCTACTCTTGTTATCACACTTTATGGGAACGAAGATGTAGATGCTAATACAGGTTCATTTAGTGTAGAAAGCTTTGGAATTGAATCTGGATCAATTTTGGTCGCAGGAGCAGACTATAAGGCACCTAATGCTGCTTTTGAAAGAATTATTCTTTCTGGTGTGACAGGTGCTGCAATAGGTACTGTAACAAGTAACCAGTCTACTTCTGTAGCAAAAGTTACAGATTTTGAGGTAACGGTTGATTCTGCATTTGCAGAAGGAACAGGTACTGCTTCAGCTTCTGTAAAGGAAATTAAACCTGAGTATAACTCAGCAGCTCAGACTGTAACTGTAAAGCTCGCAGATTACGATTTTTCTTAACAATGTCACAAAGGGGCTCTAGGAGACTAGGGCCCATCTCGAAAGGGGAGGCTGAAGGTGGAGGAGAGATCGTCCATTGGAAGGTCCAGGATCCCCAACGAGAAGAAGCTTGAATGCCTGGAGCTGTTCGAGCAGGGCAATGGGTACAAGAGGACGGCTA
>CASFMA010000013.1 GCA_949295675.1 uncultured Spirochaetales bacterium
TATCAGGCACTGCTTGATGTAAACAGCGCAATACGAAGGACCACGGAACAAGCGATCGCTGCTGAGAAGGAGACTCTCTTCCTGGAAGACCTTCCGCAGCTGCCTATACTGATGTCGGATATAATGGGAGACGCATCTGAAACCACGAGCGATGAGGCCTGGTCAGAGGCATACAGCAGGCTTCTTGCAGTATCGGACAGCCGGATGATAATCCATATTGGAAGCATAATAGAAAGAGATGAAGCTAAGAGAAGCCTGGGAAGCATTATAAGCAGCGTATATGCCTTATATGGCAAGCCTTCTCAGGACCATATTCCCAAGGGGAAATACGCCTGCATGTACTTTGCAGGCCCCGTCGATGATGTAAGGCCTTTCTACAGCAAGTATCTGGCAGCTATAGAACATCATGGATTCTCGCTATGCAGCGATATCTACGAAGAGCTCACTGTATCATATGTCGTCACAAGCGATGAGAGGAAGCATGTGACGAAGATCATGGCCAAGGTATGAATCAGAGCCCTCCAGCACATCACCGGTTCATGTTTTTTCTCTTGGCATGAATATGGCCTGAAGCTCGATACGCTGCTGCAGACCTGCAGGATCAGAGATCCTGTCAAGTATACGCCTGCCTGCAACTTTCCCAAGCTCTTTCGTCGGCTGGATGATAAGATCCATATGCTGCAATCCATATTGGGCCTGATCGCTGTCTCTGAAACCTAGTATTTCGATATCACGTCCAGGACGTATGCCCTCATCCAGCATCTGCAGCATCGCCTCAGTTGCCATGACGTTGTTCGTAATGACCACAGCGGTACATCCTGCAGCAATCAAAGAGTCCAGATGACCCTTTACGCAATGGCTCATCGAATCTCCTATCCTTATAAGCGCAGGATCACAAAGGCCATGCTGCTGCATAGTCTCTTTATAGGCATCAAGCCGTTCAACCGTTGTCGATATGTGCATCAGTCCGGTTATATAGCCTATTTTCCTGTGACCTTTCCCTATAAGGTCTTCAACTCCTCTGCATACAGCATCATGGCAATTTACCGTTATTGAATCAGCAGGGCAATCTTTCAGTTCCCTATCTATGAGGATAGTGGGTATAGACTGGGGCAGAATACTTTTTATCTCAGAGTAAGAATCCATAGTCGAAGCAAGGATGATACCATCCACTATACCGCTGGATACAGCATTTATGCTTTCAATCTCGCGGATCTTCGTCTCCTTTGTGTTAAGGATCATCAGCTTATAATGCCTAGATGCAAGAACCCCTTCTATTTCCTCTATCAGCGTCGAGAAGAAATTATTAGCAATATCAGGGACAATGAAAGCAATAAGATTCTTCTTGCCTGTCTTGAAGCTTTGGGCAATCGCATTTGGCTTGTATCCAAGCTCCTTTATGCTCCGCTCAACACGCTTTCGAGTCTCAGCGCTTACTGATTTCTTGTTGTTTATTATATAGCTGACTGTAGCTGTCGACACCCCAGCATGCCGAGCAACATCCTGGATTCCTACCCTGTTCATAAATCCCTCACATACTGCACAACCTAAGATTCCTTACCTGCATCATCTTTATTCAATCAAGAACAGCCCCCATACCTTTCAGCTTCTGCACCAACTCGTGAACATCTATAGCAGAGACCGGTGATGATATTGCCATCGCTGCAGCAACACCAGCAGCTTGCCCAATCCCCATGCAGCTTGCCTGCACCCTGATGGAGGCGAAAGCCTCGCAATCAGCAGATATAGTACGGCCTGCGACTATGAGGTTGTCGAAACCTTCTGCTATCATCGAACGATATGGTATATAGGCAGCTTGTTCAAGGAACCTGCAGGTCTGTGACTGATCAGACGGTGAATGTATATCAATCGGATGCGCACATCTTGATACACTATCCTCATAATGGTATCCATTGATATACTCATCTGCGCTTATTACATGAATACCCTTGATATGTCTTGTTTCCCTAGGTCCTGCCTGGGCTGCGACACTGGATACATAACAATTCCTGAACTCGGGGAAATTCTCCCTCAATACCCTGGCAAATGTGAAAACATCCTCCCTGAGCCTGCACTCCCCCATCGTGAAGCTGCGATCATCACAAGCATCAAAACTTGTCCTTGTCAGGTTTACAGCTACAGATCCATCATGCAGCACGGAGCAGAACCAAGGGCCGCCAAATGAAGGAAGCCCAAGTTCATCCTTCAGCTCCAGAAGCTTTGATCTGACATCAGCGCAAAGACAGTTGACTCCCTGCATGTTATGGTGCATGGCTTTGGATACTAAGGCTGATGATGTATCAACACCTGAGAGAATGAAGCACATCGAAGTGGCCTGCACAGGGACTATATCATGCCACTGCAGCATCGGAACGCCGATCATCTCTGCTATTGAAGCATAACCACTTGCATCGATGAATACCTTACCTTCTATGCACTTAGTCCCATTGACGGTGTTTATCACTATGGATTTTATGCTATGTTTCTCATCCTGGATACAATCGCTGATTATTGAATTCATATACATATCGACGCCAGACTCTATTACCATCCTCTGGGCGCAGAGCTTGTATAGTTCAATATCAAACGCGACATTATTAAGAGGTTGTTCTACAAATGCACCTCCGATATCCTTCAAACGCTCAATGAACTCCCAGGGGATCCCCCCTATGTTGCGCTTACCGTTATAGCTGAATACACTTATCGGCGTGACATACCCAGCAGTCGCAAGTCCACCGAAGAATCCATAACGCTCGACTATTGCAGTCTTTGCACCTTGACGGGCAGCAGCAATGGCCGCAATGAAGCCAGCAGAGCCACCTCCGCATACGACAACATCATAAGACCCCGCTACAGGTATATTTTTTTCCAATCTAACAGTTCTCATTATCATATCTCTCTTATCTCAAATGCAAAGAAACGATGAAAGCACTTTCTCTACGCCATATTCCCTAAGCTTGAGAAGATATCCTCCGACATCAGCACTTACCTTCTCAAATGCAGGGTCTTTATCCGACAAGCCAGCAGCATTGAGGAATTCCGAGGGATTATCAGCTACGCCCAAAAGGATATCTGCCTTCGGATCATCGATCGGCATCGGCTTGCCATCAGAGTCATGAAAGATAAAGTAGTATTCCCACATCGAGAGCGCGAGGATAACGGAATCCATATCCAGACCTGCTGCAAGGCCTTCTTCCAGCGGGCGGATGATGGCATTGGCTATCTTCTTAGAGCCATCTGAGGCAAGGCGCAGAAGCGTGTCCGCGATATGATGATTGGAGAACCGCTCGATAAGCTGGTCCTTGTAGGCCTCTATATCCACGCCAGGCACCTCTGGAAGCGTCCTGGATATATCTTCCATATATCTTTCCCTTATGAATGTCTTTATAAGCTTATCCTCAGCTGCATCATGGACCATGCGGAGTCCCATCATATACGAAGGATATGAGAGTGCAGAATGCGAGCCATTGAGAAGCCTGATCTTCATCAGCTCATATGGTCTGACATCCTCAACAAGCAATGCACCGGCTTTGGCGAAATCAGGGACTTCCGTGCAGAAATCATCCTCAATCACCCACTGCATGAAAGCCTCGCATCTTATCGGGCATCTATCCTCAAGGCCATATTCATCCTCAATGAACTGGATATCGGACTTTTCTGTTCCAGGAGTGATCCTGTCAACCATGGTACATGGGAAGCTGATCGACTCCTCTATCCAGCTGACACACTCAGGGTACTTCCTCCGGCAGAACTGAAGGATGCACTCACGGAGCATCTTCCCGTTCTCTGGGACATTGTCGCAGCTCATTATCGTGACAGGAGATTTGTCCAGGAACCTCTCATGCAACGCAGCTGAAAGACATCCGACAGCAGTCAATGGCTGCCCATCTTCGTTCAGGTCATGGATAATCCCCTTGTCAGACCAGTCAAGGCTGCCAAGATCATCCTTATAGCAGTAGCCCTTCTCAGTTATAGTAAGGGTTATGAGCTTCGTCTCTGGCGAACAAAGGTGATCCATAACAGACGCAGGATCCTCTGTGAGGTTCGCATATCCCGCAATCGGCCCATTTATCCTGAGTTCCCGGCTGCCGTCAGGGGCAAACGACAGGACGCTATATAGATAATCCTGCTTCCTGAAATCAGAAATATACTTTGTGTCAGCTGGCACTATATCGGCCTCAAAGACACCGGTATTGGCAAGGCCGCGTCCAAGCAGGTCATCAAGATAAGTAAGGAAATGAGAACGATGAAAATGCCCCATCCCGATATGGACAATCGACACATCAAGCTTCGACCTGTCATAGGCTGGGACATGGACTTTATTACCGATAGAAGAAAGATTTTTATTGCATACAAGCATTTACGTCCTCCTTACAGCAATGCACAGCTGCGTATGCAGTTTTCTATATCATTCCGACTAGGCATTGAAGGAATAGCTCCAAGCTTCGCAGTGGAAAGACTGCCTGCAGCATTCGCGAATACCATAGACGACTCAATATCATCAAGGGAAAGTCCTTTAAGATCATCCTTTGTCCGATAGCCTTTCTCAATGAGCATGGCAAGGAACGCTCCATAGAAGCTGTCGCCAGCCCCCGTCGTATCCACTGTCTCGACATCGAATGTACGGAACGAGCCTGAATGCTTGCCGGTCATGATGAATGCCCCGCCTGCTCCTCGAGTGACGATGACAGCAGCAGGCCCCATGGCCAGTATACGTCCTGCCCCCTCGGAAAGATCTGAAGTCCCTGCAATGAAAAGAAGCTCTTCCTCTGATATCTTGACGATATCGCAGTATTCAATGACAGAAGACATCACTGAACGTGCTTCATCATCACTCTTCCAGAGCAGAGGCCTGTAGTTAGGATCGTAGCTTACGATCGCGCCGGCAGCCCTGAACTTCCTGACAGCATTGATCGTAGTGCTTCTGCCAGGCTCATCTGTCATCGAAACAGAACCAAAATGAAATATCGTCGCTCCTGATACCTTATCATCATCAATATCTTCATCGGAGAGCATCAGATCAGCACTGCCCTTGCGGTAGAATGAGAAACTTCTGTTTCCATGCTCATCGAGCGTCACGAAAGCTATCGAAGTGGGATGTTCCCTATCGATGATCAGAGATGAGCAATCAAGTCCTGCAGCCTCAAGCCTGGCTCGCATGAACTGACCGAACGCGTCATTGCCAACCCGGCCTATGAATGCAGTCGAACGGCCAAGGATAGATGCCATGGCAAGGACATTGGCAGGAGCCCCGCCTGGATTCTGGCGATATACCGGTATGCCATCTTCAGTGCATCCATCCGGAGTGAAATCTATAAGGCATTCGCCTAATGCGACAATATCGTACATGAGTCCTCCCATCAAAGACGCTGGATAAATTCCACAATCTCCCCATTTACCCCGATTACGGTAAAGAATCTGACCCCATTCTCCCAAAATGGAAGAGTCTCGAGCTCATTGCTTGCAGGACTTAGCCCGTTTTTGACTGCAAACTTAAATGCCGCCTCAATATCATCGACCTGCAAAGCTATATGATTTATTGCACCTGATGATACATTGCGCTCCTTTCCCTCATAGATCTCAAGGACCGCATTGCCCAAGCGAAGGAACACTGCAAGCGAATTAGTCCGAGGATTGGCAAATCTGCCGATCACGGTAAATCCAAGCCGTTCATAAAACTCGATTGTTGCATCTGCATCAACAGTCGGGATACCGATGTGGCTAAGGCAAAAAGGGGCTCCGGCAGCCATCTCACTCTCCTTCAGGATCGACATCCACAATCACTTTCATTGTTTTCTCTCTATTTGCATCAATATACTTATAGGCATCGAGATAATCCCTGAAAGCAAAATGTGCAGACATAAGCGGTTCAAGCACGACCTTTCCATCTGCCACGAGCTCTATTGCCTTGATATAATCCTCATGCCGATACATCATGGATGTATCAAGGTCAAGCTCATGATCATTCAACGTGGCAAGATCTACATTTGCCATGCCCGCATATACGGCGACAAGAACCAGCTTGCTTCCCTTTCTTGCATATTTTATGGCCTGTCCCATTGTCGTATCATTTCCGGCACAATCATATATGACATCTGCCTTGTCCCGGCCAAATGCAGTTACCATGGCATCGCCGAAGTCAACCTGTGACGTATTGAATGTAAAGTCAGCACCACATTTCCTGGCAAGGTCCAATCGTCCTTCGGAAATATCAGTTACCATCACACTCTTGGCACCAAGAGCCTTGCATGACTGCATCAGGAGAATTCCTATCGGACCGCAGCCTATTATAGCGACATTTGAACCACTGAGCTCAGGGAAACGCCTGGCTGCATGCACAGTAACGGCAAGCGGTTCTATCATGGCCCCCTG
>CASFMA010000014.1 GCA_949295675.1 uncultured Spirochaetales bacterium
ATGCTTCCGGGAAAGATAGAGTACAACTATGCTGAGAAGATGGCTGTAGTCGATGCTGGTTCGATGGCCAGGCAGTATGTGGCTGAAGGCTACGACCTCATCATCGCCCATGGCGCTCAGTATAAGAATACGATCCTTGAGATGGCTGAGGAGTATCCTGATGTCTCGTTCGCATTCGGAACATCCTCCGAGATCGGCCCTGACAATGTCTTCACATATATGCCGGAATCAGAAGAGACAGGATATCTCAACGGCATCATCGCCGGAACCCTTACGAAGAACAACATAGTAGGACTTGTAGGCCCTGTCGATTCCGGTGACTCTGCCCGCTATAACCGTGGTTATGTGCTTGGCGTGCAGTCTGTGAACCCTGACTGCAAGATCCTTGTCGCTCATACAGGCTCGTTCTCTGACTATGTCAAGTCATCTGAAGTCGCTGCATCGCAGCTTGCCAATGGCGCTGACATGATGACAGGATCCTCTCAGCAGGCTATCGGAGCGCTCAGGGCCACAGCTGAAAGCCCGACAGCGATGTGGGTTGGACAGGACCTTGCGCAGCTTACGACTCCAGAGGGACAGGCAAAGTGCATAGCTGCTTCTGCATACAACTATGCTGCTGTCATAGTAGGGATTGTCGAGAAGATCGAAAGCGGCGTGAAGGGCGGCGAGTGCATACCGATGAACTTCAGCAACGGCGGATTCATCTTCGAGTTCAATCCAGCGCTCGAGGCGGAATGGGTATCTCCAGAGCTTAAGGCCAAGGTTGAGGATCAGATAGCGGCATTCCAGGCTTCGGCAGGAGTCCTCTCTGATTGGGCAAGCGTGGATTACTCGACTCTTTAATCCATATCATCCATGAAGCAGGGCTCCGGCCCTGCTTTTGCATTCAGGCGGTAAATTGATGGAAGGAAAGATCACAGAGCTCAGGATGGAGCATATAACAAAGCGCTTCCCTGGCGTGCTGGCTTCAGATGATATCTCCATATCAGTAGGAGAAGGCGAGGTCCTGGCCCTTGTAGGTGAGAACGGTGCGGGGAAGACCACGCTGATGAATATCCTCATGGGGCTTTACCAGCCAGATGAGGGACGCATACTGATCAATGGCAGCGAGGTCAGGTTCAGGGGGCCTGAAGATGCCTTCAGGGCGGGGCTGGGGATGGTGCACCAGCAATATATGCTTGTGCAGAACATGACTGTCACGGAGAATATCGCGCTTGGATACAAGAAGGCATGGAAACCGTTCAAGCTCTCCCTTCCAGAGGTCCGCAGCCGTGTTGTCGAGATCTCGGAGAAGTATTCATTGAGCGTGAATCCTGATGCCTACATCTGGCAGCTTTCAGTCGGTGAGCAGCAGCGGGTCGAGCTTGTGAAGACGCTCTGCCTCGGAGCAAGGTTCCTCATACTGGATGAGCCTACGAGCGCACTCACTCCGCAGGAGACCGATGAGCTTATTGCACTGCTGAAGAAGATGACAGGCGAGCTTTCGATAATATTCATCTCCCACAAGCTTCAGGAGGTCAAGGCTCTGTCGGACAAGGTCTCGATACTCCGTCACGGCAAGATCGTCTTCTCAGGCAATACAGATGACCATACATCGCAGGAGATCGCGGCAATGATGACTGGACACAGCATAGAGCTGCCTAAGAATCTCGATAGGAATGAATCAGGGAAGACCGTCCTTTCCATCAAGGACCTTGTGGTGATGTCTGACCGCAGGACAGTTGCCCTTGACCACCTTTCCCTTGACATAAAGGCCGGCGAGATCGTAGGGCTTGCAGGCGTGTCAGGAAACGGGCAGCGGGAGCTGAGCGAGGCTATAAACGGCCTGAGGCATGTGGAGTCAGGCACCATAACATTCTTCGGGAAGGAGATACAGAACTTCACTCCGCGGCAGGTGATTGATGAGGGAATGGGGTATATCCCAGAGGAAAGGAACACGGAAGGCATCGTGCCTTCCTTCTCGATCCGCGAGAACTTCATCCTCAAGGATGTCTCCGATGCGGAGTTCTCATCGAAGGCTGTCCTGAAGAGGAATGACATAGACAGCTATTCGGAGAAGCTGGTTAGGGAGTTTGACGTGAGATGTCCTGGAATAAGCACAGCGGCAGGCTCGCTTTCCGGCGGCAATATACAGAAGGTCATACTGGCCCGCGAGATAGAGCGCAAGCCTAAGTTCCTCATCGCTGTATATCCCACGCGAGGCCTTGACCTTGGCGCTGTTGAGTTCATACATCAGCAGCTTCTTGCGATAAGGAAGGAAGGCATCGGCGTGCTTCTGATATCCGAGGAACTGGATGAGATCATGGATCTCTCAGACCGCATCGCTGTCATATACAAAGGATCGATACAGAAAGTATTGATGCACGAAGAAGCGACAAGGGCCCGCCTTGGCGTCCTGATGGCTGGAGTTAAGGAAGAATGACAAGGATTTTCAAGATAGCCTTCAAGGTTGCGATAATCCTGATTGCCGCAGTTGTGGCTGTGCTTATCGCATCGATGATACTTTGGCTAATTGGTGCGGATGTAGGTGCGACTTTCTACACGATCTGCGTTGTGCCGCTGACGAATTCGCTTCATCTTACTGAGGTTCTGATAAGGGCGGTGCCTCTCTGCATCATTGCCCTCGGTATCACGGTTGCGTATCGCTCAGGGATAATAAACATCGGAGCTGAGGGGCAGATGGCCATAGGCATACTGGCATTCACAGGGGTTGCCCTCGCATTCCCATCCGTACCTCGTCCGCTGCTGCTTCCTCTTGCCCTCCTTGCTGCTGTCATAGGAGGCGGGCTCTGGGGATTCATCCCTGGGATACTCAAGGCGAAGCTCAATGTGTCGGAGCTTCTTTCCACCGTTATGCTCAACTATATCGCGGCGCAGTTCTACTCCCTCTGCCTCAGGACTATATATCTTGATCCTGCCGAGAGAGGCCTTGGCGCAGCCGGCACGCCGCAGTCGATGAGGCTCACGGAGAATGTATGGCTAGGCCGTCTTTCCGGACGTCTCCACTATGGTATCATCATCGCTCTGGTCCTTGCTGCCGCGATATTCTTCCTTATGTGGAAGACCACGGCAGGATTCCGCATGAGGGCTTCAGGCGCAGAGGCAAGGGCCGCACGCTACGGAGGCATAAACGTATCTTTCTACGTCGCCCTTGCCATGGTGATATCAGGGGCGTTCTCTGGACTTGCAGGCGGAATAGAGATTGCAGGCGTGCACAGGAGAGCCATTGAGGGCGTTACCAACAACTATGGATTCTCAGGTGTCGTCGTCGCTCTTTTCGGCGGCCTTCATCCATTCGGCATAATACCTGCATCGTTCTTCTTCGGCCTGCTTATCTACGGCGCTACGCTCGCGCCTTCTAAGGTAGGCGTACCTGCGAATATCGTACAGGTAATGCAGGGCGTGATCATCATCGTCATCGTGACAGCCCAGATGGTCCTCTCGAATACATATTTCCAGGACAGGGTCTGGCGGAAGATTTCGCATCTTATGAAAAAGGAGGCCTGATATGATCACGATACTCACGAACATGCTCTCTATGTGCATTCCTTTTTCAGTGGCCCTTCTTCTTGCCTCGATAGGTGAGATGTTCAACCAGAGAGCAGGGGTTTTCAATCTTGGATGCGAAGGGATAATGGCCATGGGAGCCTTCATCGGCATGCTCATCCCGTTCGTTGCGGGCGGAGGCGGCTATGTATCGCAGTGGTACAACGTCATGGGCTTTGCTGCGGCAGGCCTGGCTGGCGCACTCCTCGGGCTTTTCTTCGGGGTGATCACCGTAACGTTCCGTGCTCCTCAGGGAATCGCAGGAATCGGGCTGCAGATGTTCGGCGTCGGTACAGCGGGAACGCTCTTCAGGCATTTTGTTGGAGGCACGCAGTCAATCCCTGGCATCCCTGACATCGAGATCCCGCTGCTGTCGAGGATCCCTTTCATCGGCGATGTGCTCTTCTCGCACAATGCGGCAGCATATCTTGCATATCTCTTCATCCCCGTTGCATGGTATCTTCTGTTCAAGACACCATGGGGGCTTAAGGTGAGGGCTGTGGGTACAAACCCGAGGGCTGCCGACTCGATGGGCATAAATGTGTCAAGGACACGCTATGAGGCCTTGATGCTCGGTGGTGCGATGGCCGGCCTGGCTGGCGCGTATCTCTCTATAGCACAGGCGAAGATGTTCTCCGACACATTGATATCAGGCAGGGGCTTCATCGCTGTCGCCTTGGTCTATTTCGGCCACTGGCATCCTCTGCAGATAATGGGCGGAGCCCTTCTCTTCACGTTCGCGCAGACGTTCCAGACACAGATACAGTCCATGGGCATCTCCTTCCCGTATGAGCTTGCCGTGATGCTTCCGTATGTGCTTGTGATCGTCGTCCTCTCGTTCACCTCACGCAATCAGACAACAGCGCCTACATCGCTTGGAAAACCATTCAACAGGGAAATGAGGACGTAGGGACAATACGCAGGAAGGCCTGGTTGATGCCAGGCCTTTTACATGCTTTCTTATCATGTGATTATCTGATATATTCCCTTATTTGGATTATGAGATACGACGATTCAGATCTTGAAGAGCTTTATCATGGCTACATAGATGGTACATACCGTCCGTCAGCCCCCGATGACTTCGACCTGCTTGCAAAGGCCATAAGGACATATGCGGCAGAGAGCGACAAGAGGGCTAACTGGGAGGACTTCGGACGCCTTGCATATGACGGGCATGAGCTTCCTCTTCTTTTCGATATCCTGTCTCTTGTGGAGAAGGAAGAAAGCGAAAGCTTCGCATGGAACTTCCTCATGGCAATGGCCCTGTACAGATCCGCTGTTGTCGTGAATATGGCTGATGATGTGGTCTATGATGATGGCTGCCTGAACGTGAAGGAGACATTGAGGTCTGCCAGGATGTATTCAGGAAAGGCGCAGAAGATACAGAAGGATGAAGAGCTTGAGAGGCTCGACAGGGTCATATCGAGAGCGCTTACAGTCGCGCGCATGAAGGGGATAAGATGAGACGGCACTGCAATCTTTCGGGCCGCTGCGGCGGATGTATCTATGCCAATGTGCCATATGCCGATGAGCTTCTTGACAAGAGGGTGATGGAGGAGAAGCTTCTTGGCCGCTATCATGAGGTCGCCCCTGTCCTTCAGAGCGACAGGATCACTGGGTACAGATGCAAGGTACAGGCTGTGTGCGGCATGGACGATGGGCGCATGGTGACAGGAATATACCGCAAGGGAACCCATAAGCTTATTCCCGTAAGGTCTTGCCCTCTTGAGGATGAGAGGGCAGGCAGGATACTGGAGACCATAAGATCCCTATGCACTCGCTTCGGCATAATCTCATATGATGAGGACATGGGATTCGGCGATCTCAGGCATGTCCTCATACGGCTCGCAGCTCATGCCGATGAAGCTCTTGTGACGCTTGTCACAGCAGGGGAGAAGCTCCCGCATGAAGCGGATCTTGCCGCTGCGATACATCAGAAGCATCCATTTGTCAAAGGCGTTGTGGCCATCCGGAACAATGAGAAGACCAGCATGGTCATCCCTGAAAACCCTGTGATCAGGACTATATATGGCAGAAACTATATAGTCGACAGGCTATGCGGGCTGAAGTTCAGGATATCACCGGTATCGTTCTACCAGGTGAATCCATATATGGCGGAACGTCTTTACAAGATCGCCATGAACATGGCCATGCTCCGCCCTGATGATACTGTCATAGACGCGTATTCCGGCACCGGGACCATTGCGCTGATTGCAGCCTCCTACGGAGCTGGCAATGTCATAGGGATCGAATCGAACGCTGATGCTGTCCGTGACGCTGAGGAGAATGCGAGGATGAACGGCATTGAAGGCGCGTCGTTCATCAATGCTGATGCCTCGAAATACATGAAGGAAGCAGCGAAGAAAGGTGAGAGGTGCTCTGTCCTGTTCCTTGACCCGCCGCGTTCCGGCGCTACTGAGGAGTTCCTTGCAGCAGCTGGAAGGATGGCCCCTGAACGCATCGTCTATATATCATGCAACCCTGAGTCTCTCCAGCGTGACCTCAGGTATATAAGGCGTTTCCTCCCTTACAGGATCATAGGCATACAGCCCGTTGATATGTTCCCAGGCTCAGAGCATATAGAGACTGTAGTGCTTCTTTCCCGTGCCAGGAGAGGACGTCACTGATCTGGATGTCCTGAAAATATGCGAAAAAACGTTCTATGGCTCCTCTTTGTGCTATAATAAGCCAAAGGAGAGGTTGAATTGAATAAAGTAATAACCATTGGGCGGCAGTTCGGCAGCGGAGGCAGGGAGCTTGGCAGGCGCCTTGCTGAATATCTTCAGATCGCTTATTACGACAAGGAAATCGTCGAGGAAATAGCAAGAAGGACCCAGCTATCGGAGGAGTATATCCACAATGTGGTTGAACACCATCCTTATCCTCTTCTTCCTATCACGATAGGACGCAGCTTCAATCCCATGGGGAATCCTATGTTCCAGATAACGCAGAACGTATATGCTGAGCAGACGAAGATAATCAAGGAGATGGCGGAAGCCTCTGACTGCGTGATAGTAGGGCGCTGCGCTGACTACATCCTGCGTGATATAAAGCCGTGGAGGCTCTTTGTATATGCCGATCTTGATTCCAGGATCAGAAGGTGCTATGCAAGGGCTCCGGAAGGGGAGCACCTCACTGACAAGGAGATGAAGCAGAAGATCCTCTCGATCGATAAGGGCAGGCAGAAATATTATGAGTTCTACACAGGGAACAAGTGGGGCGATATGTCCAACTATGATTTCTGCATCAACACTTCGAATGTGATAATCAAGGACTCTGTCCCCCATATAGCTCATCTCTTCGATTGACAATGGCAGATAAGGTCAGCCCTGGCGCGATACTCAGGGCATTGGATTATCTTGAGTCCTGCGGCGTTGAGATGCACAGCCTTCTCATAGCCCGCGGCGGGGATCTTGTCTTCGAGTCATACTGGGCGCCGTGGACTCGTGACACTCTTCATCGCATGTATTCTGTGACAAAGAGCTTCGTGTCCATGGCTGTAGGCTGCATGGAGCATGATGGCCTTGTATCGCTTGATGACAGGATCGCGTCATATTTCCCAGAATATCCAGATCTTCCTCCAGAGCTTTCCGCACTTTCCATCAGGGATATGCTGATGATGCGGACCTGCCATAGCTCCACGACGTATAAGATGGGGTGCAATCCCAGGTACATACCTTCATGGAAGGATGACTGGATAGGATCGTTCTTCATGACAGCTCCTGATCACGCTCCTGGCTCTGTCTTCATATATGACACATCGGCATCCCATGTCCTTGCCTCCCTTGTGGAGAGAGCCACAGGTGAGGAGTTCATGGCTTATATCAGGAGGAAGTTCCTTTCATCTCTCTCGGTATCCCAGGCTGCATATACCATGAAGGATCCAAAAGGCTGCCCGATTGGCGGGAGCGGCCTGATGATGCGTCCTTTGGATCTCATGTCCGTCCTCTTGTTCTTCTCAAAGGGAATGGGCGGGCTGATAGGCCAGGACTATATGAAGAGTGCCGTATCACCGCTTTCATCGGTGCCAGATGGGAGGTTCTCAGGCTATGGCTATCTCTTCTGGGTCCTTCCTGACGGGTCATATGCGATGTACGGGATGGGCGGCCAGTACGCATTCTATTGCCCATCTTCTGATATCGCGATAGTCACGACAGCCGCGGCACAGGGGACAAAGGGGGGAGAGGAGGCGATCCTCCATGCGATAAGAAGCATTGCAGGATGCGGATGCCTTGACGGTGACGCCCATGAGCTTGCCGTGAGATGCTCCTCGCTCCATGTGCCTTTTGCTGATGGATGCTGGAACATCGCAGCAGGAAAGCGTGAATATGTATTTGACGGCCGTACAGGGCTTGAGTCGATATCGTTTGAGTTCGGGGATGATGGCGGTACAGTTGAGGCTGTCTATTATGGCAGGCGCTTCGTCATCCCGTTCGGATACAGAAGGAACGTTGTAGCCCCTTTCCCTGTCACTAAGTCATCCCCTGCTGCATCATCAGGAGCATTCCTTCCTGATGGCACGTTCTTCCTTCTCTCTCATCTTATGAATGAGGAGATCGGCAGACTTACGATTACAGCGTCATTTTCAGCTGATGGCGTGACGGTCCTTCCTCATCTTCATGGAGAGTTCTCATTCCTTGGATTCGAGGGAGCTGCGACGGGGAAGCTCATACGGCATCTTGAATAAGCAGCGGATTCTGAGCTAGAATCATTTTTCTGATAAGGAGCTTGATGTGATACCTCTCAAAGAACTCATAGACAAGGAAACGAATGTATACGAGATGACATGCGTGGCTATCAAGGAAGCAGATATCTACGCCCAGACAGACAAGGGTGCTGACATAGAGGCATCAGGCGAGAAGGTTGTTTCGGTAGTCCTCTCACGCGCTCTCAACGACGAGATTGAATATACAGAACCAGCAGAGGCCTAAGGCTGTCCTTCTGTTCGGACCGACAGCTGTCGGCAAGACAGCGCTCACGGAGAGCCTTTTCTCAGAAGGCTTCGAGATCATAAATGCTGATTCGGTGCAGGTGTACCGCCGGCTTGACATAGGATCTGCGAAGCCTTCGTCCATGCTTCAGCGCCTCATACCTCATCACCTTATAGATATACGTGAGCCGTGGGAAGATTATACGGTAGGTGATTTTGTCCACGATGCAGATGAAGCCATCCTTGATATATCATCACGTGGCCGCATAGCCTTGGTCACAGGCGGCACTGCCTATTATTTCCGCCATCTTCTCTATGGCGCGCCAAAGACGCCGAAGGCAGATCCTGGCATCAGGGAGCACATTGAAAGGGAGATCGCTGCCAAAGGCAAGGCCTGGGCGCATTCATATCTCTCATCTGTCGATCCTGTATCTGCTGCACGCATAAATGAAAATGACGTGTATCGCGTATCCAGGGCTCTTGAGGTATATCTTGCAGCAGGCAAGCCGCTTTCATCTTTCCCTCTCTCTGATTCTGAGCGGGATGATGTCGATTTCATCGTGATAGGCCTTGAAAGGGACAGGAAGGAGCTTGAGAAGAGAATAAGGCTCCGTGTCGGCATGATGTTCGATGAAGGCCTGTATGATGAGATCAGAGGCCTCATGCGTGAGGGCGCATTGCCATCATGGCCTGCCATGGAGGCGATAGGCTATAAGGAATTCTTTACGGCAGCCGAGTCCGGGGAATGCTGCCTGTCGACGATAAAGGAAGATATAATAAGGTCATCCGTGAAATACGCTAAGCGCCAGATGACCTTCTTCTCATCGTTCAGATCTGCAAGGTTCTTCCACCCTGATGATATAGACAGTATACGGTCCTATCTTGAGGCCTCTGGGGTCAATGCCTGATTTTCAGGCACATATATCTCTATATGTTCCGGCTCAAGCTCTGTATATCCAGTGATCTCTGAGCCGACAATATTCCACCAGCCCCTGTCATTCCATTCGAACCTGAATGTCTGCGTGACTTCGTAGCGGTACACCACCGCGTTCTCTATGGACTGCGCGGTATCCTCTTCTTCTGAGTCATACGGGAATGGTGTATACCAGGTTCCTGTCGCAAGATACTCGTTCTCACCGGTCTTCTCAACGGAATCAACGACAACGCCGTATATATACGATGTATTGGGGACAGGAGGTTTCCCGGCAGCTATCCAGTCGTTCACGTTTATTGCCGGATTATGGGACTCATATGCGTATCTCATCGTCGATGTGACATAGAGGTTCACGACTTCCATGCTCTGCGGCAGGTCATCTCCCTTCACCGCGGTATCGAGAGCCTGAGGATCCACGTTGCTCTGGGCGTCATATACCGCATATATTATCTCCTCCTGGTCCATGCCTGCTGTAAGCGGCGGCTCCAGAAGGTTTGATATATAGCTGTACAGGAACATTGCCACGAATATGCCTATTACGGAGAGGACTGTTATCACAGTGCCCTTGACGCGCCAGAAGGCATTGCGCTTTGCTTTCTTCGCAGCACTCTCGATGTAGCTTCTGACCTTCTCGCTATCCTCTGTCCTGCGGACTCTCTCGTCTTTCTCCTCATCTGTGAGGTTGCCAAGCGGCCATTCAAGGCCGAAGCTTCTCTCAAGGAACCATGAAAGGGTCTTAGCTCCTGTCCTGTTGCCTGTTATGTCCCTCATCTCGCGTGACTTCGCATGGAATATGAATGAGATGAATCCCTCAGTCTTGACCGGCAGCTCCTCATACAGCGAGAGAGGGATCTCCCTGTATCCTGATTCCTTTATGATCTCGCGGGAGAAGGGGAGTGTCCCGGCAGCCGCGTAGTACAGGAGCTCTGCAAGCTCCGTGATCAGCCTGAAGCTCTCCTCGGCCCTTCCCTGTATAAGGAATGTTGACTCGATGTTCTTCGTCTCCTCATCGATCATTATCGAGACGACGTCCCCGAGGTCCGGCGGAAGGAGCAGCACCTTGTCATTCTCATAGATGTATATCCTGTAGAGCGGGAAGACACCGCTGTTGAGATCAAGGAAGGCCGAATCGGACTGCGAGAGCGCGAATGCGATCTTGTTCACTATGTCCAGCGCCTCGGCCCTGTGCTTCGTGGCAATCGTGTGGATGCTCTCTATCCTGCACCTGTCGAAGTACACATATCTCCATCCGTCGATGGTGCAGAAGCCATCCCAGTACCATGGCTGTATCTCCTTGCCATCTGTGATAATGCCTTCCTGCTTCTCTCCCTGAAGAAGATGCTTCGGAACGCCGAATTCCTCAAGGCCGAGCTTTATGGCTGTCTTCGGATAGCCATCCCGTTCTATGTCTATTATCTCCCTGTTGTCCATCTTCACCTCATGATAAAACATGCGTGGCCGCACATCTTGTCCTCGTCTCTCTTCCCTATAAGCTCCCATCGGCCTTTTGCCACGGATCTGACGCACTCTATCTCAGCGGTCGCGCAGGCTCCGATCCTTCCTTTCTGATACAGGTCAAGAAGGTGATCCTCGCTCTCGATCGCCTTTATCGTCGCATCCATCATCCTTGCCATCTCGTTCTCCGGAAGCTCAGGTGTCATGTTCGATGATATCAGGAAAAAGGTGTTTCCATCATCTATTGATGACAGGAAATGCCTAAGCTCCTTCATATCTTTGCTTTTCTTCACATATGTGTAGACTGCGTGGAGCGTTGATGAAGGCGTGTATGCTGCAGCGAATGGAAGGATAAGCTCCCTTGAGTACTCTTCCTTGTCGTATGCGCTTCCATCCTCCAGCCCGAATGAGCCGATCCTCACGTTCCCCAGCAGCGTACATTCGTTCGCTGCCCTGGACTCAAACAAGATCTTCCCCCCATGCTCTGAGAGAGGAGGCCTGTGCAGCGGCAGTAGTGCGACTATCCTAGTTCCGTCAGGAATCGATGAGAATACGCTTCTGTAGAACGTGGCGCAGCCTCTGAGTGCCATGTGCGGGACTATAGCGCAGCGGGCTTTCCCCAGGTGTTCCACGGGAAGGACGAGCGCCTCGAGCTCTTCCTTGCTGTCTGGGTAGAAGATGGCGTTGTGGTAAATCATGACAAAAGCTCCTTCACTCTCTTCTCGTCAAGCACGGCAAAGAGGTTCCTTTCCTGTGTCGGTATCACAAGGCCTTTCTTCCCGTCTTTTGCACGCCGCAGGTACTTCACCTCTGTATAGTAGAGGTCTGCCTTGCCGTTCTTCTTCGCCTTTGAATAATGTATCGCAAGCGACGCGGCGTCAAGAAGCACAGGAAGAGGCACAGTCTTGCCTTTCTTCGACTTTATGATCACATAAGCTCCGCTTGTATCCCTTGTGTGCATCCATATGTCAGAGCCGCGCGTGTCGTGTCGGAGTATCTCATCGTTCTCCCTCGCGTTCCTTCCGATTATTATATCGAAGCCCTGGACCGTAAGGCGCACGCCAGCACGGCCATCATCCTGATGCCTCCTGTCGGATGGCTTGTCGGCCTCCTTCTGCATCTTGTCGCCCTGCTTCTCCGAAAGCAGCGTCTCATACCGTGCCCTTGTGCGCTCCATCTCGGCTTTAGTAAGCTCGGCATCTTCCTTTGCCATCTCATAGGCTCTCTTGTCCTTCCTGTACCGTTCGTAGAGCCGTTCAAGGTTCTCGTTAGGGGAGAGTCTTGGATCCAGGGATATCGTTATCCTTCCACCTGTGCGGTAGTCATCGAGAGTTATCGAGTCCATGCCTTTGCTGAGCATGTGGATTGATCCTGCAAGTATATCCGCATAGGCTTTCTTCTCATAGAAGTCCTCGGTCGTCCGCATCCTCTCTTCCTGCCGTCTCAGCCTGTCTGAAAGGGCAGCGATCTCCCTGTCCCTCTTTTCCTCAAGCCTTCTGACAAGATCCTCGATCTTCTCATCCCTAGCTTTCTCGCTGCCTTCCTTGTCTATGAAGGCATTGAAGGAATCCCCGCTCCACGGCCTGACAGAGAATGTCTGGCCTCCTTCATCAGTCCTTTCCTCAAGTTCCAGGATATTTCCTTTCTCCTCTCCGCGCTGCGGCCTGCGGTACATCAGCTCAAGGATCCTGAAGTCCTCATCTGTTATTATGACGTTCGCCCCGATCCCAGAGAAAAGACGCACTACTATCCTTACCTTGCCTTCACTGTTCTCTGCATCCATTATGAATGCCCTGTCGAATGGAAGCTGGCGGACTGCCGTGATCTTCCTGCCGACAAGATGCGCCCTCATATACTGCGTGAAGCGCTGGGCTGTACTTGCCTTGCTTCTCATATGGGATGTCCTCACGACACGTGCATCTGGGGTAGCGATCTCGAAATAGAGCAGCCACGCCTTATCGCTCTGAGAGTACATCGAGAGCGTGAATGAATGTATTGAATGCTCCGTCACTTTCTGGATATAGCTGTTTTCGAGCGGAAGCTCCGAGAGTATAAGCTCAAGCTCCCTCCAGTTAAGGCTCATAGTCCCTCCTTTTCCCTTATCCTGGCCATTCCTGACGCAAGGTAGAATGAACCTGTCACGAGAATGGAATCCGCGGATCCCAATGCCTTCTCAAGTGCCTTGTCCCTGTCCCTTTCAATAGTGATGTCAAGGGAAGGGAAGAGCCTGGCGCTGATGCTTGCGATCATATCGGGATCGCTTTTCCTGTAATCTCCTGTTGTAGATATCACGATCTTGTCAAAGAGCGGGAACAGCACTGAGATTATATGCTCTATGTCCTTTCCCTCGACAGAGGAGTAGACAAGAGCCTTCCTGCCTGCTGCGATGGTCCTGAAGGCATCGGCTGTCGCTCTCGCCGAGTTCACTGTATGTGCGGAGTCGACAACTACTGTCCTGCCATCAATCTCCATCTTCTCGAACCTTCCGGGAAGGACAGTCTTCTCAAGAAGCCCAAGCCCGCGCTCTGTCAGGAAGCCAAGGCTGTCCGCGGCAAGCACTGCAAGCGCTGCGTTGTCTGCCATAGCCTTCGTCGTCATTGACAGGTCAAGGGAGAAATGCCTTCCGCCAATGGAGAACCTGGCCTTCTCGCCATCCATTGTCGTTACGCTGTCAATATCGCCGACACGGTCCTCAAGGAAGCAGATAGGAGCGCCGATATTCCCAGCCTCAGCCTCGAAGACCTGTCTTGCCTCGTCGGCTTCCCGCGATGCGAATGTCGGCACGCCCGGTCTCATTATCTTTGATTTCTCTGTCGCTATCTTCCTGATCGTATCGCCAAGTATCGCGGTATGCTCAAGCTCGATAGGCGTGAGTATGACAGCCTCAGGATCTATCGTGTTCGTAGCGTCAAGCCGTCCGCCAAGCCCTGTTTCTATCACTGCATCTGTGCATCCTGCGTTCCTGAAGAGTAGGTAGCCGTATGCAGTATACATCTCGAATGTGGTCGGCATCGGTGCCCCAAGGCTCTCTGGAAGCGAGAGTGAGGCGCTTTTGCCGATTAGCTCGTTCGCGGTATCGATATAGAGGTCGTCGCTGAAGAAACTGGCCGAGAGTGTGAAGCGTTCCCTCACCGTGTACATATGAGGTGATAGATAAAGCCCGGTACGCCTTCCGCTTCCTGTCAGAAGGGCAGCAAGGTATGCCGCTGTCGTGCCTTTCCCCTTGGAGCCTGCCAGATGATAGCATCTGAAGCTTTTCTCTGGATTGCCGAGAAGATCAAGGAGCAGCCTCATCCTCTCAAGCCTGTTCTCCCTTATGCTTTCATTGCCCACGGAAGGCGAGTACCTGTCAAAAAGAGTCTCTAGTTCCTCTATAGATCCAACCATGCGCATCAGTCTAACTATATTTATATGGTTTGTCACATATGGCATTTGTTATCAAAATAACAATTAAGTTTTGATTATAACATCTTGCAAAAATAATAACTAATCGCTATCATTCAGCCATTGATTGATGGTGGAGGAATCCAATGAAGATAAGAAAACTTGTTGCTGTACTGCTTGTCATCCTTCTCTCTGTATCTGCATTTGCAGGCGGAAGCAAGGAGGATAAGGCTGTTTCCACATCAGGCAAGCCTGTTCTCAGGGTCGCCATGGAGTGTGGATATGCTCCATATAACTGGACACAGACGACAGACGCGAATGGCGCTGTCCCTATCGCTGATTCAAAGGACTATGCCTATGGCTACGATGTCATGATGGCAAAGCTCATCGCTGAGCGCCTTGGCTATGAGCTTCAGATAGTGAAGCTGGACTGGGATTCCCTTGTCCCTGCCGTTCTCTCAGGCACTGTTGACTGTGTCATAGCCGGCCAGTCGATAACATCTGAAAGGCTTCAGATGGTTGATTTCACGAAGCCGTACTACTATGCTTCGATCATCTGCCTTGTCAACAAGGACAGCAAGTACGTCGATGCAAAGGGTGTCCAGGACCTTGCGGGCGCTACATGCACAAGCCAGATGAACACTGTATGGTACGATGTCTGCCTGCCTCAGATTCCTGATGCGAACATCCTCCCTGCACAGGACAACGCGCCTGCGATGCTTGTCGCGCTCAACAGCGGAAGGGTTGATCTCATCTGTACGGATATGCCTACCGGCCAGGCCGCTCTTGTGGCTTATCCTGACATGAGGCTTCTTGACTTCTCTGGCAGCGATGACAACTTCCAGGTAAGCCAGGAGGAGATAAACATCGGAATATCCGTGAACAAGAACAATAAGGAGCTTACTGAGGCTATCAACAGCGTGCTGGACACACTCACCGTCGAAGATTTCAATGCGATGATGAATGAAGCCATCTCTGTCCAGCCTCTTGCCCAGTAATCAAGGTTGAGTGATGACGATTTCTGAAATGAATTTCTTCCAGAGGATGATCTACATCCTCCAGGATTATGGCGGGTCCCTCCTTGCAGGGGCCGCCACTACGATGGCGATCGCACTGATCTGCACATTCCTTGGCTGCATCATAGGTTTCGCGGTCGGTCTTATACAGACTACTGAGCCGCATAAGAAGGATGGTGCTGTGAAGCGCGGGATACTCCGCGTGATCAAGCTCATACTTACAGCATATGTAGAGGTGTTCAGGGGAACGCCGATGATGCTTCAGGCTGCTTTCATCTACTATGGCATGAGCTCCGTGTTCAATGTGAATCTCGGCATGTGGAGCGCCGCTATAATAATAGTATCTGTCAATACTGGCGCTTATATGGCTGAGACTGTGAGGGGAGGCATCCTTTCTGTGGATCCTGGCCAGAGGGAAGGTGCGAGGGCCATCGGAATGACTCATATGCAGACCATGGTCTATATAATACTCCCGCAGGCTCTCAGGAATATCATGCCGCAGATAGGAAACAACCTGATCATCAACATCAAGGACACATGCGTGCTTTCAATCATCGGCACCGTTGAGCTTTTCTTCACGTTCAGGAGCATATCAGGGGCATTGTATACATACTTCGAGGCTGCGAGCGTCACCATGATAATCTACTTCATCCTGACATTCACATGCTCACGCATCCTGCGCGCTATCGAATCAAGGATGGATGGACCTGCCAACTTCGACCTTGCAACCAACGACACCCTTGCATTCACGAGCGGCATGACAAAGTACAATGACAAGACAGGAGGTATGCACTGATGGCTGGGATAATCAAGGTCGAGCACCTTGCGAAGACATTCGGCACGAATGAAGTCCTCAAGGATATAGACTTCAGTGTCTCATCAGGTGATGTCATAAGCATCATCGGAGCTTCCGGCTCCGGAAAGTCAACACTTCTTAGGTGCATCAACCTCCTTGAGGAAGCGACTGGCGGGAAGATCCTCTTCCATGGAAAGGATGTGCTTGCCGGCGCTGTCAATGAAGATGAATACAGGACGAAGGTAGGCATGGTTTTCCAGTCCTTCAACCTCTTCAATAACCTCAGCGTCCTTGACAACTGCATGATCGGACAGATAAAAGTCCTCAGAAGAGGGAAGCAGGAGTCGGAAGAGAAGGCCATGGAGTATCTTTCCAAGGTCGGCATGGCACAGTATATAAAAGCCAAGCCCAGGCAGCTCTCGGGCGGCCAGAAGCAGCGTGTGGCCATAGCGCGTGCCCTTGCCATGAATCCAGAGGTCCTGCTTTTCGATGAGCCGACATCGGCTCTCGATCCAGAGATGGTGGGAGAGGTCCTTGATGTCATGAAGGCGCTTGCGGAGAGCGGCATGACTATGCTTGTAGTCACTCATGAGATGGCCTTTGCGCGTGATGTATCAAACAGGGTCATCTACATGGCAGATGGCCGCATAGAGGAAGAAGGCAGCCCGAAGGAGATCTTCTCAAACCCGAAGAAGGAGAAGACGAGGGACTTCCTTTCCCGCTTCCGCGGAGAATGATAACAGCATAGCCCCTGGAAAGGGGCTGCTACTTTGTCCCCCATTGGTTTTTCAGAATGCCCGGTTTCGGGCTTATTTTGTTGCTCGGTGTTCTCAGATTTTAATTATTTCCTTCATTTGCAATCAGTTATATTCAATTGTTAATAATCTGTTAATTCGTATCACTTAACATAGATTTAACATAGACAAGCTTAGAAGTTAATTCTCCTTCAATATCATCACTGTCGAAAACAAGAAATCATTTAGGGAAACCTAATAGGAGTTTAAGATGAAAAAGCTTTTAACAATCATGCTTGTCGCAGTTCTTGCAATGGCTGCAGCATTCGCATCAGGCGCTAATGAGGGCACTGCTACTGTATCCACTGATGGATCCACATCAATGGAAGCTGTGATCCTCTCTCTTGCAGAGCAGTATATGAATGACAACCCAGGCGTGAATGTCACATACAACCCGACTGGAAGCGGAACTGGAATCACAGCAGCTCTTGAGGGCAGGTGCGATATCGGTCTTTCATCAAGGGCACTCAAGGATGAAGAGGTTGCCTCAGGACTCACACAGACAATCGTCGCCCTCGATGGAATCTGCATCATCGTGAACCAGAGCAACCCTGTTGCTGATCTCTCTATCGAGCAGATTGCAGGACTTTTCAACGGGACCATCACAAACTGGAGCGAGGTCGGTGGCGCTGATGCTCCTGTAGTCGCAATCGGCCGTGAGGCAGGAAGCGGCACAAGGGATGGCTTCGAGTCAATAACAGGAACAGAGGATGCCTGCGTATACAGCCAGGAGCTCACATCAACAGGTGCTGTCATCACAGCTGTTTCCCAGAACCCAGGCGCTATCGGATATGCTTCCCTTGCAAGCAATCTTGACTCTGTGAAGCCTGTCACGGTAGAGGGTGTCGCAGCCAGCGAGGCAACAGTAAAGAGCGGCGAGTACAAGATCCAGCGCCCATTCGTCTTCGCAACGCTTACTGACACACCGCTTTCAGAAGCAGCTCAGGCTTTCTTCGACTATGCGGTAAGCGCAGATGCTGCTTCCATTATCGCTGGTGCTGGTGCGGTTCCTGTAGCAGAGTGATATCCTCCAGGAGAAGGAAATGAATCTAGGTAATCTCATCGCCCAGAAGGGATATAAGGAAAATCCCAGACGGCTGGTGGAGGATGTAATACACCTTGTGTTCCTTATCCTTGGTCTGGTTGCGGTCGGCTCGGTCCTGGTCATCACGGTATATCTCGTGATCTCAGGCCTGCCGGCCATCTTCAAGATAGGGCCTATTGAGTTTCTTTTCGGGACAAGATGGGCCAGCACCGCAGCTGAACCGGAATTCGGGATACTCCCATTCATCCTTACATCAATATATGGAACAGCCGGAGCAATAGTGATCGGCGTTCCGATCGGGTTCTTCGCATCTGTGTTCCTTGCGAAGATGGCGCCTAAGAAGGTAAAGGATGTCATGGAGCTTTGCATAGGGGTGCTTGCAGGCATTCCGTCCGTAGTATATGGCCTTGTCGGAATGACGATACTTGTCCCTGGGATAAGGATCCTTTTCGGAGTCCCCGACGGTGCGACGCTGTTTGCAGCGATCATAGTGCTTGCTGTAATGATCCTCCCATCTGTCATCAATGTCTCGCTTACTGCGCTGCAGGCCGTGCCATCAGAGTACGAGGAAGCCTCGCTCGCGCTTGGAGCAACGAGCACGGAGACATATTTCAGGGTCACTGTCCCAGCCGCCAAGAGCGGTATATTCACGGCAATAGTCCTTGGCATCGGAAGAGCGATAGGAGAGGCCATGGCGATCATGATGGTCGCGGGAAACGTAGCGAACATGCCATCCATTTTCAAGTCGGTAAGGTTCCTTACGACAGCAGTCGCCTCTGAGATGTCATATTCATCTGGACTGCAGAGGGAGGCTCTTTTCTCGATTGCGCTGGTGCTTTTCCTCTTCATAATGATCATCAACGCGATACTCAACATGCTCAAGGCAGGAAGGAGTTCAAAATGATAGAGAGGATATCAGGGAAGAGAAAGGCCTGGTGTGCATTGCTCAAGGGCCTGTGCTATGTCTCTCTTGCAATAGTGACGGCACTTACGGCATTCATGCTTCTTTACGTGCTTTTCCGTGGCCTGCCGCATATCACTCCGGAGCTGCTCTTCACAAGCCCGAGCATGCTTCGTCATACGATCGGGATACTGCCGGATATACTCAATACCCTTTATATAGTCATAGCGACGCTGGTTGTCGTGCTTCCTATCGGGGTCGGCGCTGCCATCTATCTCAACGAGTATGCGACGAACAAGAAGGTCGTCGAACTCATCGAGTTCGCAGCTGAGACGCTTTCCGGGATACCGTCGATCATATATGGCCTTGTCGGAATGCTTGTCTTCTGCCAGTTCTGCTCGCTTGGCACATCATTGCTTGCAGGAGCGCTCACCCTTGTGATAATGAACCTCCCGACGATAATGAGGACGACGCAGGAGAGCCTTAAGACTGTGCCTGAAAGCTATCGCGAGGGGGCCTTTGCGCTAGGTGCCGGAAAATGGAGGGTCATACGCACTGTAGTCCTTCCTACATGTATAAACGGAATCATAACAGGATGTATCCTCTCTATCGGAAGGATACTGAGCGAATCTGCGGCGCTTCTCTTCACGGCAGGATTCGCGCATAACGTAAATGGATTCATCAGCGGTCTGGGAAGCGCGGGTGCGACGCTTACCGTGGCGCTTTATGTATATGCAAGCGAGCGAGGTGAGTTTGATATAGCTTTCGCGATAGCTGCTATCCTCATGATACTGACGGTCATTATCAATCTTCTGACCACATACATGGGCAGGCTGATGAAAAGGAGAAACGGACAGTGACAATAATAGAGACAAAGGATCTTGACCTCTGGTACGGATCCATGCAGGCGCTGAAGAAGATAAATCTGAAGATGGAAGAGAAGAGCATCACAGCTCTCATCGGGCCATCAGGATGCGGAAAGTCAACGTTCCTCAGGACGCTCAACAGGATGAATGACCTGGTTCCGGGCGTCAGGATCGAAGGCGAGGTCCTGTACAATGGGGAGAATATATTCTCTCCGAAGGTTGACGTGAACGGCCTGCGCTATGAGGTCGGCATGGTCTTCCAGAAGCCGAACCCGTTCATGATGAGCATCTATGACAATATCGCATACGGGCCGAGGACGCATGGCATAAAGAGCAAGGTCAAGCTTGATGAGATCGTGGAGAAGGCGCTTGTTGACGCATCGCTCTTCGATGAGGTCAAGGACAGGCTCAAGAAAAGCGCTCTCGGGCTTTCAGGAGGGCAGCAGCAGCGACTGTGCATCGCACGTGCCCTTGCTGTGCAGCCAAAGGTGCTCCTGATGGATGAGCCGACATCCGCGCTGGATCCTATCTCGACAGCTAAGATAGAGGAGCTTGCCATGAGCCTTTGTGACAGGTATACGATCATAATCGTCACGCACAACATGCAGCAGGCTCTGAGGATCGCGCATAAGACAGCTTTCTTCCTTTTAGGGGAAGTTATAGAATATGATGACACGGAGAAGATATTCTCCAATCCTTCTGATACAAGGACAGAGGATTACGTAACAGGCAGGTTCGGTTGATATGAGGACTAGGTTTGATAGCGAGCTTGAGACGCTCTATGTTGGCATGATAAAGATGGGATCTCTGACAGAGGATGCCCTGAAGGTGCTTCAGGATACCCTTTCGGGGGTAAGCCGCAAAGGACTTTCATCAATTCCTGAGATATCCCACGAGATAGATGAGAAGGAAAGGGAGATAGAGTCACTTTGCCTCCGCCTCCTTTTGAGAAGACAGCCAGTCGCGCGAGACCTGCGCACGATATCATCGGCGATGAAGATGGTCACTGATATCGAGAGGATAGGTGACAATGCCGGGGATATCGCGGAGATACTGCCGTTCATCTCATCCGAGGATCTTACTGTCAGGGTCGGCCTGGATTCGATGATAGGGACAGTCATCAGCATGGTCACAGGCGCCGTTGATGCTTTCGTCCACTCTGATATCAAGGGGGCGACAGAGGTTATAGCGATGGATGATATAGCTGACAATGCCTTCGTGAAGGCAAAGCAGATGGTCACTGAGATGATAAGGCAGGGTGACAAGGATGCCCAGGAAGCTCCGGATCTTCTCATGATAGCGAAGTATCTTGAACGCATGGGGGATCATGCGGCCTCTCTTGCAAGATGGGTCCTCAACGGCCTTGATGCGAGCGGTGACTGGATCAACAATCCCGTGAAGGTGGAGTGAGTATGATTTATCTTGTCGAGGACGATCCATCTATCAGGAAGCTTGTCAGCTATGCGCTCAAAGGCAATGGCTTTGAGGTGAGCGCATTCGAGACAGGTGAGGAAATGTGGCAGCGCTGCCGTGAGGACAGGCCTGAGCTGTTCCTCCTTGATATCATGCTTCCGGGACAGTCCGGCTTGGATATCCTCAAGGAGATAAGGGAGGACAGCATCCTTCACCTTGCCCCTGTCATAATGCTTACGGCAAAGGGCAGCGAGTATGACAAGGTGCTTGGCCTTGACAGCGGGGCCGATGACTATATAACAAAGCCATTCGGGATGATGGAGCTCCTCTCGCGCGTCAGGGCAGTGCTGAGACGTTCAGAGACAAGGAGGGATACCGATGACATCACATACGGAGGCATCACGATATCCCCGGCATCGCACCATGTCAAGGTCAACGGTGAGAAGGTAGAGCTGACGCTCAAGGAATTCAACCTGCTTCTTTACCTGATGGGCAATGAAGGGATCGTCCTTGACCGTGACAGCATCCTCAATACTGTCTGGGGATATTCCTTCGATGGAGAGAACCGTACCGTTGATGTGCATATAAGGCATCTGAGGGAGAAGCTTGGTGATGAAGGACAGAGAATCGAGACTGTCAAAGGCGTTGGCTACAGGTTCAGAGGGAACGATGAATAAGAAGATATTCCAGACAGTATTCTTTTCGATACTGCTTACGCTTGTCCTTGTCGTGGCAGTATCGCTGAGTGTTCTATATACAGCATACGAGGACAGGATAGAGAATGATCTGTCGGCGGAGCTGCGTTTCCTGGCAGCGGCTGCCAATGCGCAAATGGCAAACGTGACTGCTGTCTCGGTTCCTGGCCACCGCGTGACAATAATCTCCTCGGATGGGACTGTCGTCTATGAAAGCGAGGGGAACGCTGACCAGATGGAGAACCATCTGGAACGGCCGGAGATACAGGCTGCCCTGACATATGGCTTCGGCGAGGATACGAGAAAGAGCCACACATTGATGGAGAACCTGCACTATGCGGCAGTGAGGCTTGATGATGGGAATGTCCTTCGTGTCTCGATACCTGCAGAGACTATGTTCTCGTTCATCATATCGATGCTCTTTCCGATGGTCATCCTTCTTGTCATACTTGTCATCTTCTTTGCCTGGTTCAGCATGAAGGCCGCTCACCGCATAACAAGTCCTATAAACTCCATAGACCTTGAGCATCCAGAGAACCTTGAAGGCTATGAGGAGCTTTCGCCGCTTCTCTTCAGGATATCGAAGCAGCAGGCGACGATAAGGGAGCAGATCGAGAGCGCCGAGAGGACACAGAGGGAGTTCAGCATAATAACTGACAACATGTCCGAAGGCCTTGCTATCGTCGATTCAGAGGCCAGGATACTCTCGATCAACAGATCGTTCTACGAGCTTTTCGACGCATCGAGCGTGAATGAAGGCGACAGCCTGCTTGCAGTCAACCGCTCTGACGCTTTCTCAGATGCTCTATTTGCATCCCTTGCGGGAAAGAGGACAGAGACTGTCATCGAGAGGCCTGGCGCGACGCTCCAGGTGATTGCATCCCCAGTGCTGGAGAAGGGAAGCACAAGAGGCGCTGTCATAATAGTCATAGACATAACGGAGAAGGCGGAGCGTGAGACGCTCAGGCGTGAGTTCAGCGCGAATGTCAGCCATGAGCTCCGCACGCCGCTTACCTCGATATCGGGATTCGCAGAGTTGCTTATGAACGGCAATGTCCCCGAAAGCGATGTCCGCACTTTTGCGAAGGACATATATGATGAGGTGCAGCGCCTGATAGCGCTGGTGCATGACATCATAAGGCTGTCGAAGCTCGATGAGGGCGGCACTGAGGAGGAGAAGGAGAATGTCGATCTCTCTGATATCGCGAAGGATGTGCTTGACCGCTCGAGGACCAAGGCTAAGAACGCGGGAGTCACTCTGTCTTTCTCTTCAAGCGGCCAGTCGACGTCCATTACAGGCTCTGCGCCACTTCTTGAGGAGATGGCCTACAATCTTGTCGACAATGCGATAAAGTACAACAGGACAGGTGGCTCTGTCTCTGTCAGCGTGATAGGAAGCGCCGAGAAGGTCTCCCTTGTCGTGAAGGATACAGGCATAGGGATTCCTGACAAGGATAAGGACAGGGTTTTTGAGCGGTTCTATCGTGTTGACAAGTCCCGTTCCCGCACATCTGGCGGCACAGGCCTTGGGCTTTCGATAGTACGTCATGCCGTACTGTTCCATGGCGGCACGATAAGCCTCAGGTCAAAGCTTGGCGAAGGTACGGAGATCACAGTCGATTTCCCTGTCATCTGACGGCTTTCCCGACTATAACCAGCTGAATAGTTAAATAATACTATGCGCACAGCCCTCAATAGAGGGCTTTCTTCATTGACAGCGCACACTCTGGAAGCAACCATTACAGCATAAGGAAAACTGTCAGAAAAGGAGATCGCATGAAAACGATAGACTACATAGATACATGGTCGTTCCTGGATGGATACAGAGGAAAGGAATTTGAGGGAAAGTGGCCGAACGTAAAGGAGATGTTCCATATCTCGGTTCTCCGTTATCCAGATAACCAGTGCTTCCGGGCATTCTCCCCGAAGGAAGAGAGGTTCACATACAGGGAAGCTGAAAGGAAGATAATGGAGATCGCTGGATATCTCAGGGAGCAGGGGGTGCGCGAAGGAGACAGGATCGGCGTATCTGGCAAGAACAGCCCGGAATGGGCGCTTGCATATTTTGCGGTAATTTACGCAGGTGCGACCGTTGTCCCTCTTGACTACCTCCTCAAGGACAATGAGATGGAGCGGCTCATCCAGTTCGGAGGAGTCTCGAGGCTCTTCATCGATGCTGAAAGGATATCGAACATCGACAAGGATGGGTCCCTTGGCCTCATAAAGTACTCCCTTGAGAGCGGAAGCAGCTATCCTGCCGTGCTTGATATGTCAGGCGCCGCGTTTGAGTGCAGGAGGGCAGAAGGAAGCGATATTGCAGCGATCCTCTTCACCTCAGGCACGACAGGAACACCCAAAGGAGTCATGCTCACCCATGACAACCTTGTCTCAGACACATATCTTGCGCAGTCGAACATGGCGATATATCCAACAGATGTCTTCTATGCGATCCTTCCTATACACCATGCCTATACTATGCTTGCTGTCCTTTTCGAGGCTGTGAGCGTAGGTGCTGAGATAGTGTTCGGAAAGAAGCTTGTCGTATCGCAGATACTCCGCGAGCTCAAGGAAGGGCATGTCACGATGTTCCTGGCTGTCCCTATGCTCTTCAACAAGATGATAGGCGCCCTGATGAGCGGAGTCCGCAAGAAAGGGCCTGTCGTATATGGCGCGATAAGGGCGCTCATGGGGCTCTCAGGATTCCTGAAGAAAGCATTCGGGATAAATGCCGGCAAGAAGATGTTCGGCTTCCTTCTTTCAAAGCTGTCTCTTGAGAGCAACAGGATCTGCATCTGCGGCGGCGGTCCGCTTCCTGCATCGACGTTCAGGATGTTCAACGAGCTTGGAATCGACTTCGTCCAGGGCTACGGCCTGACTGAGACAAGCCCGATAACCCATCTCAATCCTGTGGATGCCTACCGCGAGACATCTGTTGGAAAGAAGATAAAGGAATGCGAGGTGAGGATCGTGGACCCAGACAGCGACGGCAACGGCATAATCTACATAAAGGGGCCGATGGTGATGAAGGGGTACTACAACAACGAGGAGGCTACGCGCGAGGTGCTCTCCGATGATGGCTGGCTCAACACCGG
>CASFMA010000015.1 GCA_949295675.1 uncultured Spirochaetales bacterium
ACACGCCTTATACGCTGACCTTTGATGATTATACGCATGGTTTTAAGGCTTCGGACTTTGCAACGGTCGTAAGCGGTACGGCAGAGCTTGATATTGAAACAACACTTAATTCTGACAACACGCTTGATTATTCGATTACCTGTTCAGATGTCATGGTTGAGATTGATGGACACATTGTCGTAATCAACCTCTCTGAGTCAGCGGGAAAGGTAGAGGTTAGCCAGGGTGGAACGGATTTCCAGCTATTGATAAAATACCCAGCCGTTGGAAAGGATGCTCTCAGGGTTAAGTCTGATGACAGGCCTGAAAATCCAGTTGCCTGGGCTGATGTAGCGAAGTTGCTTGATGACCAGGCCTCTATCATTCCATCAACGCCTGCGGGCAGTGGTTCCTCCGCTGACTGATTCGATCAAGCAGCATGGTTCGGGATTGTCAGGGTTCTGATGATCCCGATTTCCTTACCCTTTTTCGAATGCGCCTTTCGGACAGTATCTAATGCACTTGCGCAGCCGATGCACTTATCCGGATCGACCTCCGGCAATGAGGATATGCTCTTCTGAGTGATTGCCCCCTTGGGACATACGGCGATGGACGGACAGTGGTGGTCCTGTGGGCATCTTGCTGGATTTACCTGGATTCTCATGCTGTCATAGCCCTCATTATCGGCAGTATTCTTTCTTAATGGCTTCGATCAGGGTGATTACCCTTTCATCTGCTATCTGGTAAAACACGTTCATTCCCTGCTTTTCCGAAGAGAGGATTCCTGCTGTCTTCAGCTGGTTGAGATGCTGGGATAGTGCCGGCTGCGTGATGCCCGGCGTGTGCTGGTAGATTTCCCCTACGGAGAGCCGTCCTCTGAGCAGTGAGCACAGGATAAGCAGACGATGCTCATTTGCAAGGAGCTTCAGCAGCTCAGCTATTTCCCTGGCCCGTTCTTCCATCATCTTCCTCCTGTCTTCAGCTTGCAGATTCCCTGCGTCTGCAGGGCTGTCTCTATCGTGACACTGTACGATGAAAGCGGTATTATCCGTCTATGCTTACTCTAGACAATGTTTATCAGGCATCGTTCGCGCTGAAGAAGGTCGCGAGGATGACCGATCTTATCAGGGCTCCTAAGATGTTCCCTGACAATGAGGTGTATCTCAAGACCGAGAACCTCCAGAACACGGGTTCCTTCAAGCTTCGCGGCGCGTATTACAAGATCTCAAGGCTTACCGATGAGCAGAAGGCAAAGGGTGTCATTGCCTGTTCTGCCGGCAATCATGCGCAGGGTGTTGCCCTTGCTGCATCAAGGCAGGGAATCGATGCTCTGATATGCATTCCAGAGGGCGCTCCCATATCAAAGGTCGAGGCAACGCGTGCCTATGGTGCCAGGGTTGAGCTTGTGAAGGGTGTCTATGATGATGCCTACAGAAGGGCCCTTGAGATAATGGAGGAGTCTGGCCGCACGATGATCCATCCCTTCAATGATGAGGATGTCATCGCAGGCCAGGGGACGGTAGGGCTGGAGATCCTTGAGCAGCTTCCCGACGTGGATCAGGTGGTGGTGCCTGTCGGTGGCGGCGGCTTCATCTCCGGTGTCGCCTTCACGATGAAGAAGCTCAGGCCTTCCGTGAAGGTATATGGAGTACAGGCCTCTGGTGCGGCTTCAATGCTCGTGTCGCAGGAGCATCATCACATCGAGACGCTCCCTTCCGTCAATACAATCGCCGATGGAATCGCCGTCAAGAGTCCTGGCGATCTCACCTTCTCGCTTACAGAGCAGTATGTCGATGATATCCTCACGGTCACCGATGATGAGATAGCGGTAGCGATACTCAATATGATGGAGACGCAGAAGCTTGTTTCCGAAGGAGCAGGTGCCGTCGCTGTCGCGGCCGCCCTGTCTGGAAGGCTTCCTCTTGAAGGTCGGAAGACAGCGCTTATCGTATCCGGGGGGAATATCGACGTGACGATACTCTCCAGGGTCATCGACCGCGCGCTTATCAAGGAAGGCCGTGTCGCTGACATCACCGTTGAGCTTATGGATAAGCCAGGACAGCTTCTCGAGGTGTCTTCAATCGTCGCCGAGAGCGGCGCGAATGTCATCGGCGTGTTCCATGACAAGAACGGCAATGAGGCGAACATCAACAACTGCACGCTCCGCGTACGCATGGAGACGAGGAACTTCGAGCATATCGAGGAGATAAGGAAGCGCCTGGCCGATGCAGGATTCCAGATCGTCAGGAGAATGTCGTGATCGACTTCTTCTTCGATATAGACGGGACGCTGCTTCCATTCGGCTGCGATGTGCCCGAGAGCGCTGTCAAGGCGATAAGAAGGCTGAGGAAGCTAGGCAACAGGGCCTTCCTTGCCACCGGCAGGAGCCCTGCAGAGATCGTGGACAGCGTACGCTCGATCGGCTTTGACGGCGGTGTCTACGGAGCAGGGGCGACCGTTTATATCGGAGATGAGAAGGTCTATCATCGCGCATTCACTGAGGAAGAGAAGGAAAGGGTGCTCTCTTTCTGCCGTGAGCGCGGTTACTATGTCCTGATGCAGTCTGACAGGGGCACATACATCACTCCTGAGGGGTTTGAGTACTGGAGGGAACTCCTTATCGGGCATATAGGGCGCATGGTGGCGCTAGATGGCATAATACTGACATCCGAGATTCCTGCTGACGTGGAGATGAACAAGCTGCTGTATATCGCGAAGGAGGGAACGATCGATGAGGTGAGAGCTTCTCTCTCTCCTGATTTCTCCGTCGTGGACAACACTGTCGGGCTGCCTGCCGATCTGATGGGGGAGATAGTGCTTCCATCTGTCTCCAAGGCCTCCGGAATCGATATCATAGAGCGCTGCAGCGCCATCAAGGGCCATACCGTGGCCATAGGCGATGGGGCTAATGACATGGAGATGGTTGCCCATGCGGAGCTTGGGATTGCCATGGGAAACGCTACTGACGGCCTTAAAAACATTGCGGGATACATCACCTCAGATGTGGCAAGAGACGGCCTTGCCAAAGCAATCGATTACGCAATTCTATATTTCACTGAGAATTGATTTTGCGCTTTCTTTATCTCGGATTCCATAATAGACTTAGAAAAAGGAGGGAACTGAGATGGAAGAGAAGCGAAAGAAAGCTGAATACAGAAGCTCTATCCGATCTAAGACGTTGATAAGAAGCGCCCTAGTTTCCCTTATGCAGGAGAAGCCTTTCGAGAAGATAACGATTACCGATATCGTCAGGAAGGCTGATATCAATAGGGGGACATTCTACGCACACTTCAAGGATTCGCGGGAGGTTCTGGAACGTATCAGGGCCGATGCTCTCCATGAGATGGAGGAGGCATTCTACAGCCTGCCTGCCGACACCGTGATGCGGGATCCTCGCCCGCTTCTTGAAAGGATCACCAAGTTCCTTAGCGAGGAGAGCAGCTATTACAAGATGCTGCTGTCCACTACCGGCATCCAGGAGTTCCTGAATGAGATAAAGCAGATCGCGATGAAGTACTTTCTCGATAGCGATCTTGCGAAGAACCATCTGAATAGGGATCTGCTGATACTCCGGCTGGATTTCATCATATCGGCTGCCGCGGGAATCTATTATGACATAGTGATCGGCTCGATTCCCCTGAAGCTGGATGGCGCCGCTGAATTCATCTGCTCGATGCTGCAGCCATACCTTCCTAAATGAAGCAGAAGCAGAACCGGAAGAACAGGATAGAGAGGCAGAGCGAGCTGCAGAGCCCTCCTGGGGAGTTCTGTGTATAGCTCTGTGAGTATCCTGCATAGGCACTCCGCCTGCCTGACAGATTATCGCTGAATGTCCTGTAGCTCATGTTGCCCGGTTCCATCTGTATCGCGATATCTATATCCCTTCTGGCTCCGACCGTATCGCCTGTATGGGCCTTCGCATACGCGGAGAGGAAGTACCACCTGCCGCTGCGCTTTTCCTGCGGTATGGAATAGAGCGTGTTAAGCGCTTCCATGAAGCGGCGTGCATTGATGTAGTTCACCGCGGCCTGCATCTCTATCGGCTCGCCTGAGTCCGCGCCATAGCCATCATATCCATATCCATAGGATGAAGAACGCTGCTGATATTGATAATCATTGCGGTGGTTGATGATCTGGTCATACGCGGCATTGATCTCCTGCATCTTGCGGGCAGCCTCCTCGCTGTTTCCTGCAATGTCTGGATGATATTTCTTCGCAAGCCTCTTGTATGCCTTCTTGACCTCGTCATCAGATGCCCCGTGGGGGAGGCCAAGCACGCTATATGGGTCAGTCATCTTTCCTTTCCGTTCCCTCGAATCTTATCCATATGCCACTGTAAAGGATATTCCTGAGAATTGA
>CASFMA010000016.1 GCA_949295675.1 uncultured Spirochaetales bacterium
CAGCTTGCCATGCTGGAGGAAGCTCTCAGGAATGATCCGAATGAATACAGGATCTTCCTTGCCCATGAGGTTGTTGCGACAGGAGGTTCGCTTGATCAGTCGACAGTGCTTTTCGGCTCGGAGGCTGGCGAGCTTCTCAGGTTTTTCAGCATTATGGAAAAGCATGGCGTATCAATGCTCTTCACCGGCCATCACCATAAGGGTAATGTGATATATGAAGGCAGCCATTTTGCAGAGTTCAACGCAGCAGCCCTTCATTCACGTTCAGGCTCTTTCGAGAGCGATGGCTACTGGTATACAGTGACAGTATCTCCATCAGCTGGCCTTGTCACTGTGGCTGCATACTGCATTGAGGACGGTTATGCAACACCATGGATGAAAGCCGCTGAATACAATTTCAGGCTCTATGCCGCTGATGAGGTAGGAGAGGAAGAGCCAGGAAGCGGCGGGAACGATGAGGAAACTGGCGGCGATACTGATGATGGCGGTCAGACTGAACCGGATGATGGGGCAGGTGACAGCCAGGAAGGCCAGCAGTAGATTATTTTTGGAACGTCATCATAAGAATCAAGAAGATGGGCTGCCTTTGCCGGGCAGCCCAAAGATATTCAATAGAAGATTTGATTATTTCTCTTCTGTCCAAGCTCTTCCGTAGAAGCTGTCAAGATACAGCTGCTTGATCTGGCTGATCAGAGGATAGCGTGGGTTCGATCCTGTGCACTGGTCATCGAAAGCCTTCACGGAAAGCTCATCGACCTGCGCAAGGAACTCTGCCTCATCAACTCCCCATTCCTTTATGGAAGATGGGATGTTGAGCTCTTTCTTAAGCTTCTCGATTCCTTCGATCAGTGCCTGTACCTTGTCCTCCATGCTCATCTTCGGAGTTGTCGCGATATAGCTTGTGTTCTTCTCGTCATTGAGGTTCATCGAGATGTAATCAGCTACGCGGGCATAGCGTGAGATCACCGATGGATACTCATACTGCGGGAACGATGCCTGCTTTGTCGGGTTGTCGTTCGCGTTGAAGCGGATGACATTCGTGAGGAGCAGGGCATTTGCCATTCCGTGCGGTACATGGAATGCGGCGCCAAGCTTATGAGCCATTGAGTGGCAGATTCCAAGGAATGCGTTGGAGAATGCCATGCCAGCCATCGTCGATGCGTCGTGGACCTTCTCCCTTGCCTTCCTGTCAGTGCCATCTGCATATGCGCGAGGCAGATACTTGAAGATAAGGCGTGCAGCTTCCAGCGAGAGAGGATTGGTGAAGTCCGTGCTCATCGAGGATACGAGAGCCTCAAGAGCATGTGTCAGCACGTCAAGTCCGCAGGATGCTGTCAGTCCCTTTGGCTGTCCCATTGCAAGCTCGCTGTCGACGATTGCCATGGAAGGTGTGAGCGCATAGTCCGCGATTGCCCACTTCATGCCTGTGTTCTCATCGGTGATGATTGCGAATGGCGTTACCTCAGAACCTGTTCCGGATGTTGTCGGGATACATACAAGCTCAGCTTTCTTTCCCATGTTAGGGAATGCGTAGATCCTCTTCCTGATATCCATGAACCTGAGCGCAAGTCCCTCGAACTTGACCTCTGGATGCTCGTAGAGAAGCCACATTATCTTCGCTGCGTCCATAGGTGATCCACCGCCGACAGCGATGAACACATCTGGCTTGTATGCGTTGACAAGCTCCATTGCGATGTTGATCGTACCAAGTGTCGGATCTGGCTTCACCTGATGGAAGACCTCCGTCTCGACACCGATCTGGTTAAGCTGCTCGGTGATCCTGTCGATCATGCCAGTCGAGAAGAGGAAGCTGTCTGTGACGATGAATGCCCTCTTCTTTCCCTCAAGCTCCTGAAGAGCCACAGGGAGGCAGCCGTACTTGAAGTAAATCTTAGGCGGAAGCTTGAACCAGAGCATGTTTTCCCTCCTTTCTGCTACAGTCTTGACGTTCAGAAGATGCTTTGGGCCTACGTTCTCTGATATTGAGTTGTTGCCCCAGCTTCCGCAGCCAAGAGTGAGGGATGGCTCAAGCCTGAAGTTGTAGATATCTCCGATAGCTCCCTGGGATGCCGGCATGTTTATAAGGACACGGCTTGTCTTCACGGTCTTGCCGTATGTATCGATCTTGTCCTGCTCCTTCTCATCGCAGTACAGCACGGATGTGTGTCCAAAGCCGCCGAGAGCGATAAGCTGCGCAGCCATCGCAGCGCCTTCGCCGAAGTTGTCGCATGAGTACATTCCAAGGACAGGGGAGAGCTTCTCATGTGCAAATGGCTCATCTGCAGCGACTCTCTTCACCTCTCCGATGAGGACCTTTGTCGTAGATGGCACCTTGAAGCCAGCGATCTCAGCTATCTTTGCAGCTGGCTGTCCGACAATCTTCGGATTCACCGAGCCGCGCTTTGGATCGAGGATGATAGGCTCAAGCAGGGTAAGCTCCTCCTTCGTGAGGAAGTGCGCGCCCTGTTCCTTGAATTCCTTCTTGACCTCTGCATAGATGTCCTTATGGACGATGACAGCCTGCTCCGAAGCGCATACGACACCGTTGTCGAATGTCTTTGACATGAGGATCGATGCTACAGCCATCTTGATGTTGCAGTTCTTGTCCATGAGGGCTGGCGTGTTTCCTGCGCCTACGCCTATGGCTGGCTTTCCGGAAGAGTATGCTGACTTGACCATTCCCGGGCCGCCTGTTGCAAGGATGAGGTTGACAAGAGGGTGCTTCATAAGATAGTCCGTCTTGTCCATGCTTGGCTCGTCTATCCATGCGATGATATCCTCTGGCGCTCCTGCAGCTACAGCGGCATCCCTGACGATCCTTGCTGCATCACATGTGCATTTCTTCGCTCTCGGATGCGGTGAGAATATGATAGCGTTCCTTGTCTTGAGCGAGATGAGGGACTTGAAGATTGCTGTTGAAGTCGGGTTTGTCGTAGGGATGATTCCGCAGATGACTCCCTTCGGCTCTGCGATCTTCTTGATTCCAAAGCCTGTGTCATCTTCTATGATGCCGCAGGTCTTCTCATCCTTGTACTTATGGAAGATGTATTCTGCTGCAAAGTGGTTCTTGATTACCTTATCTTCGATGATGCCCATGCCTGTCTCTGCCACGGCATCCTGTGCCAGACTGATTCTGGCGTTGTTTGCTGCGATTGCAGCAGCACGGAATATCTCATCTACCTTCTCCTGTGGGAAGTTAGCGTAGATAAGCTGTGCGCGCTTGACTCTTTCGATCATTTCCTGGAGTTCGGCCTGCCCAGGGAAGAGTTCGTTGACTTCTGCCATAATCTACTCCTTGTTATCACCGAAATCGTATATAGAAATTTGAAATAGTGTCAATACTTATGTAAAATCTTGCCTAGAAAAAGAGAATATCGAGCAGATTTAATATCAAAAAAATCAATAAAAGTGCAAATAATGTGAATTTGGGAATATTAATCTGCACATTTGACGGTTTATTGCACATTTTCAGTTCTAATGCGTCATGCACTCTTTTGTTTAGAGGCCCTTCAGCGTTCCTGAAGCTTGTCTCTATGAGAGAAAACAAGTACAGCGTCCTGCCGGCTATGCCTGATGATATCGAAA
>CASFMA010000017.1 GCA_949295675.1 uncultured Spirochaetales bacterium
AGGAATGTCTCTGCTGCATTGCAGGCCGCAGGATACTGGATCTTGCTGTCGACTGCTATCGTAAGTGCCATGTCAACATCGGCAGAGGCATCGATATAGACCGAGCAGATACCATCGGCATGTCCAATCACAGGAATCCTCGTATGCTCCATCACATAGCGCACAAACGCATTTGATCCGCGCGGAATGACAAGATCGATATACTTATCCATCCCGAGAAGCGTATTCACATCCTCATGGCTTTCCACTCCAAGGATCCAATCGCTTCCCGCAGCAGCGGAGATGATGCTGACAAGAGCCCTGTTCGTATTCCTTGCCTCGCTGCCGCCTTTCAGGACGACAGCATTGCCAGAGCGCAGAGAAAGACCGGCAATCTGCACAAGGGCATCGGGCCTTGCCTCGAAGATCATCGCAATGACTCCAATCGGGAATGAGACGCGCTCAAGCACGAAACCGGGATCGAGCTCCCGCTTCTCCAGCGTCCTTCCTATCGGGTCTGGAAGCTGGCAGAGCTCTCTAAGCCCCTGTATTGATGAGTCTATCTTATCATCGGTGAATGCGAGGCGCTTTAGAAGAGCAGGCTGGATACCCCTGGCCTCTGCAGCCTTCAGATCCTCTTCGTTTGCCTTCCTAATGATTTCCCTGCTGCTATCAAGAGCTGATGCAACTGCCAGAAGCGCATCCTGGCGCTCCTTATCTGACGATGACGAAAGCCTTCCTGCTCCCTTTCTGAGAGCCATGATCATTTCCTGTAGCGTTTTCTCTGCCATACACTGAAGCTTACAACAATATACAGCGATTTCCAATTACCGATTGAGGAAATGGTCCACGGCCTCCAGCACACCGCCTGCTATCGCGCGGGCCTTGTCGGAGACTGTAAGATAATCGGCATCAGCGCCTCTTGGATCTATATCAGCGATCTTGAAGCCTTCCGGGACATAGAGACCGGATGAGAGAAGCCCTCGGAGCATGCCATCGATCGATGCGGCGACAGGAGTGTCCGACACATCCGCTATGATATCTCCCTTGGAAACGATATCACCAATAGACCTATGCCCATTGAAGACGCCGGCTACGGGTGAATGGATAACGCGCTCAGCAGCATATCCTGCTATCATGCCAGGAATCCCGGTATTTGCGATAGCGGACCCGGAGTAGATGATTCTACCGAGCGAGTGCCCTCTCTTCGTTTCAACCACTGCATCCACGTCCTGACCTGCAATGAATCCCGGGCCGAGAGCTATTGTGAATGGAGCCATGGAACGGTAAGTCCCTAGGTTACGCTTTGCTATGATCGCATCTACAAGCACCGCTGGATGATAACGATCCAGGATTGACATATCAGGGTCGATGAGCACAGGAATACGGTCCCTGCTGAGGATATCTGGAATGGAGTCCAGGCAGCCTTTCTCGGCAGTGACGCCCTCTACTGTCATGGTTCCATCATAGATTGCCTCTGCAAATGATACAGTGCGCCTGATCACAGTGGGATTCTCCACCTCCAGCGCAACAACCTTGTACCCTGCATTATGAAGGCGGAGTATCGTGCCTGTAGCAAGATCCCCGGCTCCACGGACAACAATCAGCTTCCTGTCTGCCTCATCCAAGCTTCTCAATTATCCTGTCCTCCCTTATTGAGACTGCATAGGCGCTTTCCGGGTAGGAAAGGCCACGAAGCATCGACATACGGTCCTCAGAAAGTTCCTCAGCTCCATTTATAAGGATTGCCTTATTCCCTGTCATACCCTTGCAGAGCCCTTCCGGTGCCGCCATGTACCATGATAGATAACTGGAATCGACTATGCCCTCACGGCCATCACCGAAGACAGCTGAATAGATCTTATCCCCGATTCCCCAGCCCCCCATGATAGCAACAGTCGCAGTCGTGAGCGGATGGATCACTGGATCGCGCTCTGTATGGATCTTCAAAGGAAGCCCCCGCGAACCATCAGCCTCAGC
>CASFMA010000018.1 GCA_949295675.1 uncultured Spirochaetales bacterium
CTTGCCTCATCGGCATTTGGATGATTGCTCCTGTCAGGCGAAGACCCCGTATATTCCGTTTATTGAGATTATCGCGATGATCAGAGGCAGTATCCATGCGCAGTAGATCCTCAGTGCGTTAGGCACTTTCAGGCCTTCTCCGGCATTGGCTTCGCTGATGAATTTGTCCCAGCCCCAGCCATAGCGATGCGTGCAGAAAAGGACATATGCAAGGCTTCCGAGCGGCAGGATTATGTTTGAGACCAGGAAATCCTCTCCATCAAGGATCGTAGACCCTTCTCCGAGTGGCTGTATGCCTGAAAGGACGTTGTATCCAAGCACCGCAGGAAGAGCCAGTAGGAATATGAGGACAAAGTTCATGATCGCGGCTTTCTTCCTTGAGAGCCCTCTCAGGTCCATCCAGTATGCGCAGATGTTCTCGAATACAGCGATAAGCGTTGAGAGCGCTGCGAAGATCATCGCAAGGAAGAAGACAGCGCCCCATATCCTTCCACCTGCCATCTGCGTGAATACATTCGGGAGCGATATGAACAGAAGCGAAGGGCCTGAGCCAGCCTCGACCCCGAATGATGAGCATGCGGGGAAGATGATGAATCCTGAAAGCAGCGCTACTGTGGTATCCAGGCAGATGATCCTTATTGATTCACCTCCCAGCGATCTTTTCCTGTCGAAATATGATCCGAATATGGCCATGGCCCCGATTCCGAGCGATAGCGTGAAGAACGCCTGCCCCATAGCTGCGAATACAGACTCGGAGAAACCATACTCATGGATAAGATTGCCGAAGTCAGGCTTCATGTAGAACCTTATGCCTTCACCTGCATTTGGAAGAAGGCATGAATGGATCGCGAGTATGAACATGAGGATCAGCAGGATCACCATCATCACCTTCGTTATCTTTTCCACTCCGTTCTGCAGCCCTATTATGACTGTGCCTGCTGTGAGGAGAAGTGCAAGTCCTGTAAACGCTGTCTGAAGTCCTGGAGCTGCCGTAAGCGTTGAGAAATATGTGCTGACAGCCGCTGTATCGAATGATGAGTTCAGACCACCCGACAGGAATGAGAAGAAGTAGTACAGCAGCCATCCTGTTATCACTGAGTAGTACATCAGTAGCAGGTAATTGCCTGCGATAGCTGCATATCCTACCGTATGCCATTTAGATCCTTTCTTCTCCAGGTTCTTCATGGCTCCGACGATATTCATCCTGCCAGCCCTTCCGATGGCGAATTCCATGATCATGACCGGCACTCCCATGAATACAAGGAAGAGAAGATATAAAAGGACGAATGCGGCCCCGCCATATCTTCCTGTTATGTATGGGAAACGCCATACATTGCCAAGTCCGATGGCACATCCTGCGGAGAGCAGTATGAATCCCAGACGTGATGATAGTTTCTCTCTTTCTTCCATGGAAAATAAGCCTCCGATACGATTAAAGGGCCTCTCCCAAGCCCTCCGTATAATAAAGCCAGCTCACCGCTGGCTCGTCTTCAGATATTCTTGCCCGGATACTCCGGATCAGATGTATAAAGAAGCCCAAGCTTTCTCAGCCCGGAGCTGTCTCCCGGTGATGGGACATGGGTAAGATGCACTTCAGCGTTCTTCAGCAGCGGCAGCGCTTCGATAGCCTTCCTTGCATCATCTGTCTCTGATGCGCTCATTGCGAGCGCGATGAGTATCTCATCGAGATTCATGCTTACGCCACGGCCAGAGAGGATATCCCTCTTCATCGCGGTGATGCTTTTTATGACCTTTGATGAGATCAGATCCCTGTCCTTCGGTATTCCTGTCATCACCTTGAGCGCGTTCAGCAGCAGGGCGGAGCAGGCGTGGAGCATGTCCGAGTTGTGCCCTGTGACTATGCGGCCATCGGGAAGCTCGATCGCAGCTGCGCATACAGTCCCGTTCTTTCCTTTTCCTTCAGCCTTTGCCTTCTCAAGTGCTTTCCTTGAATACTCTACGACAGCCCTGTCGCTCTCCTTGAGCCCCATCTTGTCCATTATCGCGCTGATGCGGTTGACAGTCTCCTCGTCAGCCAGCCCGGAGACATAATCTGTCCTTATCTGGAAATATCTTCTGATTATCTCATCCTTTCCGGCCTTCCTGCATATCTCATCGTCAACTATGCCAAATCCGCATCTGTTGACCCCCATATCCGTAGGGGATTTGTATACGCATGGCTCTCCTGTGATCTTCTCGAGTATCCTTGCAAGAAGAGGGTATGCCTCAAGGTCCCTGGAGTAGTTCACCGCGATCTTCCCGTATGCGTTCAGATGGAAATGGTCGATGAGGTTGACATCCCCGATATCCGCGGTGGCGGCTTCGTATGCGACGTTTACGGGATGATCGAGCGGAAGGTTCCATATAGGGAATGTCTCAAGTTTCGAATAGCTTGGCTTCATCCCCATCTTGGCTTCATGGTACATCTGGGAAAGGCAGGTTGCGAGCTTGCCTGATCCGGGCCCTGGCGCTGTGACGATCACGACAGGTGCGTCGACCGGTATGTACTCGTTCTTGCCATATCCGTTCTCAGATACTACAACGTCTATGTTTGCTGGGTATCCTGGGGTGCGTGGATGTGTATATACCTTTATTCCCTGCCTCTCAAGCTTGTCCTTGAACACAGTGGCCGCGACCTGATTCTCATATCTTGTGATCACGACCTTGCTGCATATGATCCCATATGAGGCGAAGTCGTCTATCATCCTCAGGACATCAGCATCATAGCTGATGCCGAAATCAGACCTGATCTTCCTTCTTTCGATATCCCCTGCATAGATACATATGATGATATCCAGCTTATCCTTGAGGGACTGGAATACCTTCATCTTGTTGTTCTCATCAAAGCCTGGGAGGACGCGTGATGCGTGCTTATCGTGCAGCAGCTTGCCTCCGCATTCGATGTAGAGGCGTCCAGACGATGCCTGGACCCTCTCAAGGATATATCGTGTCTGCTCCTCTACGTATTTGCTGCTGTCAAAGCCGATCCCGCCGCGCATCAGACGTAACCCTGTGCGATCATCGCACGTGATACCTTCATGAATCCTGCGATATTGGCTCCATCGACGTAGTTGTCCTTTTCGGAATATGTCTCAGCGGCTTCGCTTATGTTCCTGTAGATGTTGTTCATTATGTTCTGCAGCTCCTGATCGACCCTTTCCCTTGACCAGGACATGCGTGCCGAGTTCTGAGCCATCTCCAGCCCTGAGACTGCCACTCCGCCGGCATTCGCAGCCTTCGCTGGAGCGAGGAGGACACCATTGCCCATGAGTATGTTCTCTGCCTCGACAGAACATGGCATGTTTGCACCTTCTCCGACAAGCTTCACTCCATTCCTGACAAGGTTCTCAGCGTCTGCCTTGAGGATCTCGTTCTGGGTTGCGCATGGGAACGCATAGTCCGCCTTGATGTTCCATACAGGATTCGGTTCATCAGGGTTACGCGGGATGTATGTGACTCCATTGTATTTCTCGGCATATTCCTTGATCCTGCCTCTCTTCACGTTCTTGAGAGTCATGACATATCCAAGCTTCTCAGGTGTTATGCCAGCTTCGTCATAGATCATGCCTGAAGAGTCTGAGAGCGTGACGACCTTTGCACCGAGCGCATTGAGCTTCTCTACAGTGTACTGTGCGACGTTTCCAGATCCTGATACGAGGCATGTCTTGCCATTGAGTTCCATGCCCTTGCCCCTGAGGATGGCATCTGAAAGATAGACAAGGCCGTATCCAGTAGCCTCTGGCCTTATGTTCGATCCTCCGAAATCCATGCCTTTGCCTGTAAGGACACCGGTGAACTCATTCCTGATTCTCTTATACTGGCCGAAGAGATATCCTATCTCCCTGCCTCCGACTCCGATATCACCAGCCGGGACATCTGTGTCCGGTCCGATGTGCCTGCACAGCTCTGTCATGAATGACTGGCAGAAACGCATCACCTCGGCATCAGACTTTCCCTTCGGGTTGAAGTCCGATCCGCCTTTGCCTCCACCCATCGGAAGTCCTGTGAGGCTGTTCTTGAATACCTGCTCGAATGCCAGGAATTTCATAATCGAGAGATTTACTGAAGGATGGAACCTCAGCCCGCCTTTATAAGGGCCGATAGCTGATGACATCTCGATCCTGTATCCTCTGTTGATCTGTACGCGTCCGCTGTCATCGATCCAAGGTACGCGGAACATTATCATTCTTTCAGGTTCGGTCATCCTTTCCAGGATCTTGTGGTAAGAGACCTCTGGAAGTTCATCGATGATCTTGTCGATTGACTGAAGGAAAGTGTAGACCGCCTGCTGGAATTCCTTCTGGTCGGGATCGGTCTTAAGTACATGCTCATATACACGTTGTGTTTCGTCACGCATAGTCTTTAATCTCCCTATTGTAGGGAATCTTACAGATTAAGGGTGTCGAAGAAAAGATATCCGAAGGCTGTAAATCAAAATTGCCTTATCTTCTTCAGGATTTAACATTGGCAGTGTAAATTACTGTGTTTCCCAGGAATTTCTATCAGGAAAAAGGGGAAATCATGGTAGACTTCTGTACATAAGGAGCATTTATGAAGATAGGAATTCTGACAAGCGGGGGCGATTGTCCGGGACTCAATGCCGTCATACGTGGCTTTGCGAAGTATGTATTCAACCAGATCAAGGATGTCGAGCTTATAGGTATATCCGATGGATATCTTGGGCTTATCACGAAAGACGTTAAGAAGATGCAGCCGTCTGACTTCTCCGGCATACTGAATGTCGGAGGCACGATCCTCGGTACATCACGCCAGCCTTTCAGCAAGATGACAGATGAGGACAGGAACGGTCAGAGCAAGCTTGATATGATGAAGAAGAACTACAAGGCTCTTGGCCTTGATCTTCTTGTGACGCTCGGCGGGGCAGGAACGCACAAGACCGCAGCTCTCCTTTCATATGAGGGGCTTAACGTCATCGGCATCCCGAAGACAATAGACAATGATATATATGGCACCGACGTCACATTCGGCTTCCATACAGCTGTCGATATCGCTACAGAGTGCATAGACAGGATCCATACGACAGCGGCAAGCCATGGACGGACCATGCTTATCGAGCTCATGGGAAACAAGGTCGGCTGGCTCACTCTCTATTCAGGCATAGCAGGAGGTGCCGATATAATCCTTCTGCCTGAGATACCTTACGATCCTGATAATGTGGTCAAGATGGTCAAGAAAAGATATGAGTCGGGAAGGGACTTCACGATAATAGCGATAGCCGAAGGCGCTATGAGCATTGCGGAATCAAAGATGAAGAAGAGCGAGAGGCTTCAGGCGAGAGGCGGTGCTGCAACAGGAACCGAAGGTCTTGCCAAGTACATCGAGGCAAATGCCGGCGTTGAGACCAGAGTTGTCGTTCCAGGCCATCTTCAGCGTGGAGGTTCCCCGTCTCCTTATGACAGGCTTCTCTCGACTGAGATGGGATCCTTTGCTGGCTCGCTTGCAAAGGATGGCGTATATGGTGTTACAGTTGCGATGCACGGTTCCGAGGTCACGTACAATGCTCTTTCTGATATCGCTGGGAAGATGAAGTTCGTGCCTAAAGATGACCAGAGGATAAAGGTTGCCCGCACTATAGGGATATCTTTCGGGGACGGTAAATGAAAATAGGGATAATAGACTTCTCCAGCACGGCTGTATCGCTTCTTGTCAGTGATATCCAGGGGGATATGACAGAGAATGTCATAAACCTCCGGCGTTCAGTCTCGATACTTGACTACCTTACCGATAAGGGTAAGCTTTCAGACCGTGGCATAGAGAAGGTCGTTGACTCTGTATTGTTCCTCATGGAGGCTGCAAGGAAGGTAGGTGCGGAGAAGGTGAAGATGCTTTCAACCGCATCTATGCGCCTTATATCGAACTACCGCGAGGTGACTGCAGCTATCGAGGCTTCCTCTGGACTCAGGATCGAGGTCCTGGACGGGAAGGCCGAGGCTTATACCGATTATATCGCCAACAGAGGCTATTCAACGCTTGGAAGCGTCCTCATGCTTGATGTCGGAGGGGCGACCGCGGAGCTTGCTGATCTTGAGGATGGGAATATGGATAATATGTATTCCCTGTATATCGGGCCACTGGCGCTTTCCCGCCGCTATGATGATATGTATCCTGATGATGATGAGGCTAGGAAGCTGAAGAAGCATATCAGGAAAGTGCTCGGGAAGGAGGGCATATACAAAGGCGAGAAGTTCAGCCATATAGTGCTTACAGGCGGGAATGCCGATGCGCTTTACAGGGTCTATTCAGATTATTACTCGCTTCCTGAACAGACTGTGAGGACAATGGAGAAGAAGAAGCTTTCCAAGCTTCTCAAGCACCTTGTGTCTTCATCTGAGCGTTCCATGCTCTTCATAAGGAACGCGCCGGAGAATGTGCATGTGATAATACCTGCCGCGATTCTCGTCAATACAGTCGCGAAGTATTTTTCTTCTGAGGATTTCATAGTCTCAGATGCAGGTGTCAAGGAAGGATATCTAAGATTGATCGTGGAGGGAATGAATGGCTAAGGAGAGAATTGAGTTGATAACTCCGCCGTATATCAATAGGGAGTTCTCATGGCTGCAGTTTGATGATAGGGTGCTTGATCAGGCAAGGGATCCCTCGAACCCTCTGCTTGAGCGTTGTCGTTTCCTTTCCATATTCATCTCCAATCTTGATGAATTCACGCGTGTAAGGCTCGGTTCGCTCCTGAATCTTGAGCATCATAGCCCTGAGTATATTGACAACAAGACAGGGATGAATGCTCGTGAGCAGATCGATGCGATACTTGCGATGTTCCCGTCATATTACCGTAAGGCCGATGAGACATACTCCAAGCTGAGGAAGGAGCTTAGGAAGGAAGGCCTTGCGATACTCTCATACAGGACCATGACAGATGCGCAGCGGACAAGGGCTCTTGAATATTTCCAGGAGAATATGGTTCCGTTCCTTTCGCCACTTGTGCTGGATGCAAAGCATCCTATGATCAGGTTCGAGAACCAGCGGCTCTATCTTGTCCTCAAGCTTGAGCGCAACGGCCGCAATATGTTCGGTGTCGTGACTATGGGGCAGCGTATTGATAGCCTGGTACGTATAGGCGGTGGCAAGAAGACGCATATTATACCGTCAGAGGAGCTTCTTTATCTCTTCGGCGATACTTTGTTCCCTGCATGCAAGGTCAGGGACAAGGCTCTTGTGAGAGTGACGCGCAATGCTGATTTCGAAGCAACCGTCGAGGATGCCGATATCGAATATGACTTCGATTTCTCAAAGCTCATACGCAACAGGGTAGAGAGCAGGGGAGCATTGGCTGCTGTAAGGCTTGAGATGAATACTGAGTCTGAGGAGCTTAAGCAGTTCCTTCTGAAGCATCTTGGCATAAAGAAGAACCAGTGCTTCATAGTCGATGGATGCTTCTCGTATAAGTTCGCATTCTCGCTTGATGATTATTTCCCGCATGAATCTGCTGTCCACCTGAGATATCCTGCGATGAAGGGAAGTGTCCCCGCCCAGCTTCACCGGGGCTCAATGATTGATTCTGTCCTCAGGAAGGATGTGTTCCTTTCCTATCCTTTCCAGTCTATGGATCCTCTTCTCTGGCTTCTGGAGGAATGTGCGGATGATCCAAGGGTTACGAACATAAAGATCACGATATATCGCTTGGCCAAGCATTCGCGCGTAGTCGCAGCGCTTGTCAGGGCCGCGGAGCACGGCAAGGATGTATCTGTGGTCATGGAGCTTTGCGCCAGGTTTGACGAGGAGTCCAATCTCAGCTATGCCCAGCAGCTGCAGGAGGCAGGCTGTACGGTATTCTATGGGGTGGAGAATTTCAAAGTCCATTCGAAGATCATCTCGATTGTCCTGAAGGACAAGGGAAAGGTAAGGTATATAACGCATCTTGGAACGGGAAACTACAATGAGAGTACCGCAAAGCAGTATACGGACCTTAATATCATCACGGCCGACAGGGAGATCGGGATGGATGGCGTTGATTTCTTCCGCAACCTCGCGACGCTGACAATCGATGCCAGGTACCGCAAGCTGCTTGTAGCTCCTTATTCCCTGAAGCAGGGAATCATCGCTGCTATTGATAGGGAGATAGAGAAGGGGAAGGATGGTTCGATCACATGCAAGATGAACAGCCTTTCAGACAAGGTCATGATCGATAAGCTCGTTGAGGCTTCAAGGAAGGGTGTGAGGATACGCCTTATTATCAGAGGTATCTGCTGCCTGCTTCCCGGTGTTGAAGGTGTTACTGAGAATATAACGGTCAAGAGCATAGTTGGACGTTTCCTCGAACATTCGCGTATCTATTCGTTCGGTTCAGGGGAGATGTACATATCATCTGCAGATCTCATGACAAGGAACATAGACCGCCGTGTCGAGATAGCTACGCCTGTGCTCAATCCTGAAATCAAGGAATCTATTAGGAAGATGCTTGAGATAATGCTTCGTGATAACGTCAAGGGGCGTGTCCTTGAAAGCGATGGAAAGTACCATATAGATACTTCAGATACATCAAACCCGATAAACAGCCAGGAAGTATTCCTTGCT
>CASFMA010000019.1 GCA_949295675.1 uncultured Spirochaetales bacterium
GATACTGATAAGCTTCAAGATCTCTATCTCGATGAAGTGGCAAAAGAAGATGATTCTGTTACACTTATCAAAGTGATAGATACAGTAGCAAGAGCAAAAGGTATGACAAAGATAGCAAAGGAAGCAGGGATTTCCAGGGAAGGGCTTTACAAGTCACTCTCACCAAATGATAATCCTTCTTTTGCAATAATATGCAAGATACTGAATGCAATAGGTTACACTCTTGTTCCTACACGTATTGCAAAGAAAACAGAAATTTGACTTTGAGTAGTTGACTAGTTTTTGACGAAGAAAATCTTCGGAAATATAGATAATTGGGAGAAATGAGAGAAATATATGGAGTTTCTGAGAATCAAAGCTACTCTATATAGTGTGAGAACATATGTTACCATTGAGTGGGAGTAGTATCGGGTAACCTGAAACTGATTCTTCAGGATCGCTGGTGCAATATATTTGATTCAGAACTGAATTTCTGCTGAGGATTTCTATGGTTTGCCAGTTGGCTGGATGGTATGTCTTGGATGATAGAAGCGTTCTTTTTTGATGCTATCCATGTCCCCTAGATTGATATCACTGGTACGTTTTTGGTACGTTTTTGGGAAAAAATAGCTTATTCCTGACATAATAAGGAAAATATGTAGAAAATAAGTGCTTGCAGAATAATGTGATATAAATGGGCTCAAAATGGCTTTTTATGTTGCAGTTTGTTGCAGTTGTGGTAATCTTTAGCTGGAGGAACTATGGATTCCAAGCTTATAGTCATAGCAATCGGCGGCAATTCGCTCATTGAGGATAAGAATCATGTGACAGTTGATGCGCAGTATCAGGCGGCAGAGAAGACAGCCCATCATATCGCAAAGCTGATAAAGGCAGGGCACAGGGTTGTCATAGCGCATGGCAATGGGCCGCAGGTAGGATATATACTTCTGCGTGCTGAGTATGCCAGCAAGATATTGCATTCGGTTCCCCTTGATTCATGTGTCGCTGATACTCAGGGCGCTATAGGGTACCAGCTGCAGAAAGCCCTTGGGAATGAGCTCCACAAGATCGGGATCGACAAGAACGTGGTTACGGTTGTCACTCAGGTTGAGGTCGATCCTGCAGATCCTTCGTTCAGCAATCCGACAAAGCCTATAGGCTCGTTCATGAGCGAAGCTGATGCAAAGTACCATGCAGAACATTCCGGATGGAGCGTCGTCGAGGACTCAGGCCGAGGGTGGAGGCGTGTCGTTGCCTCTCCTAAGCCTCTTTCCATAATAGAGATTGACTCTGTGCGCATACTGCTTGATGCTGGCTGTACTGTCATCGCGGCAGGCGGCGGAGGCATTCCTGTCGTCAGGAACAAGGATGGCGGGTTTGAAGGCAGGGAAGCTGTTGTCGACAAGGATCTTGCAGCGGCAATCCTCGCCAAGAGGCTTAATGCCGATGCCTTTGTGATATCCACAGCGGTTGAGAAGGTCTGCATAGATTTCGGCAAAGCCACTGAGAAGGCACTTGATGAACTTACTGTGGAGAAGGCTATGGAGTACGCTGCTGATGGGCAGTTCCCGCCAGGATCAATGCTTCCGAAGATCCAGGCTGTCGTGGATTATGTGAGGACCATCGGAGGAGTAGGGATAATAACAGATCCGGAACATCTCTCAGACGCTATCGATGGATGCGGCGGAACCAGGATCGTGCGCTGACAAGCTCTGCTGCGTAGAACGGCAGTATCGAGATGTAATAAGCGGCATTTCCCTGATGGAATGTCGTTATAAGCTGTATCAGAAGCGCTATGGCCATAAGGAAGGTGCAGAGGAAGCCTGACTGCCATAGCGCTTTCCTTCTTTCCTTCCTTCCAAGCGACATGAAGTGTAGAATAGCGGAAACAAGGATCGTAGGCGGTATCACCAGCAGGTTTATGTTCCAGTATGTGACGTCATGGTTTGTCATCGTCATGACGAAAAGCAGGATAAGCGACAGTATGCCTAGGAAAACCTCCTCAAGGCCTGTCACGATGTCTCCAGCTCTCCTTACGCTTCTTCTCCTGGAGATCGTCATCAGCGGGAATATCATCATAACGATGCCGATAATGGCCGTACGCAGCTCCAGCGAATAGTTTTCGGGAACAGCCTCCCTGCTTCTTGTCTCATATATGACAGATCTCCCGCATCCCTCGAATTCAGATATGGCTTCCTCCAGTATTTCCGGCAGGAAGCATGCCTGATACAGATTCAGCGGCTCATCTATGTTCGGGCCTTCAAGATAGTTCAGGATGTACTCAAAGAAGAGAGAAGGGGAGAGATATAGCTCTGCCCATTGCCTGTAGCTCTTGCCTGTCTCGATCTGCTCTGCCCATCTCCTGAACTCATCTCCTGTTGCGGCTGAGTATATGTCCCTTATCCTGGTTGCGCAGTTATCCTTGTAGTAGTGGTAGAGATATGTCCTGTTCTCGGGAAGCGAGTTCCTGGATACGAAGAGCATGACGGCTTTCTTCGCCTCAGGCTGGAGATCAAGCGGGACGACCGATACAGTCCTGTCATCATTTATGAATCTAGCTGTCTTGTTCTCTGCCCAGCCAGATGAGATGCTGTAGTATAGAAGCCCCTTTACGAAATTCAGGTAGAAGCCTTCCGAGAAGCTGAAGTTTCCCCAGTCATACATCACTGGCTCCTGGTCAGGAGGATCTATCACAAGCCCTGAATGGCCGAAGTAGCCATAGACTGGCTCTGTAGGGGATGCTGTGAGAAGGTACATCTCCGTGTTCCCGTAATATGCTTCTTCTTCACTGGTGAGATTCCCCTGGAAGTCCTCTTTTGCGAGCTCTTCCATGCTGTAGAAGAGATCAGGCCGTATTTCAATGCCTCCTGCGACAGATGCAGCAAAGAGTCCTGATGCTATGCAGATGGTTATGGCCGTGGTGATAAATCTCTTCATAGACTGAAGGATAATACTATTTCCATTTCTGTTGTATATGTTGACAGCCATTTATGCGTTTCATATCTTCATATCCATGGAAAGGGATTCTAAAGGGCTTGCCATCGTCGTGAAGAGCGAACGTATACGTGAGAATGACAGGATGCTCACTCTCTTTTCACTTCCGCTGGGAATCATAAAAGCCATATCATATGGTGCAAGGAAGAGCATAAAGTGCGTGCGCGCGCCGCTGTATACAGAGGGAGTCTTCTCCCTATCCCTGTCAAGGGGCGGTAATTGGAGCCTCAAGGATATTGATGTGATCTCCACCCATGGCTATCTGCTTGAGGATCTCGAGAAGAACATGGCTGCAGTGCTTTTCTCCGAGATGATAATCTCTGGCAAGGATGCCACCGCAGAGCTTTACACGCTGTATACATCTGCCATAGATCTTCTTGAGTTCTATGACAGCGAGAGCGTTGTGATATCGTTCATAGCACATTACATGAGGCTGTCAGGCCTTTCCGGTGACTATCAGAGCTGTCCTGTATGCTCAAGATCATATGGCGATGATGAGATAATAGGTTTTTCGGATGTGGAGGGTGTTGCTGTCTGCTCTGAGTGTGATACCATGTCGGGTAGCCTGATCCTGCCTCCGAATGCCAGACGCTTCATAGCAAGGACACTTTCCCTTGGCATAAAGGACTCGATGGAGCTCCGCATCAGCGCTGAGCAGAGGCACAGGATATTCAGGTATATGCTCCGTTCTCTTTCCCTGTCCTTCCCTGGCAGGCTGGAGAGCCTTGAGCATGGAATCTGGGAGTTGCAGTAAGTGAATGTCAGGATACCTCAATCTGATGCCTCGAAGGTAAGGGCGATGAAGGAACGTTACTCTCTTGATCTGCTGAGCGCTACCGTGCTTGAGCGGCGTGGCGCAAGGAGCGGAGAGGATATCCTCTACTATCTTGAGAATGATGTGATATACCACCACTCGCCATTTGAGGCGGAGGATGTGCCGATTGCCGTGGACAGGATAATGGATGCCATCGAAGAGCAGGAGAAGATCCTTGTCTTCGGGGACAGGGATGTCGATGGCGTCACTGCTGCAGCGATCATGGTACGGGCGCTGCGCAGGCTTGGCGCAAATGAGCTGAGCTACCGCCTCCCGACAGGAGATGAGCCTTATGGCCTTACCTCTGATGCTGTTGATGAGATACTGGAGAAGGGCTATACGCTCGTCATAACTGTCGACTGCGGCATCTCCTGCATAGATGAGATAGCGAAGCTTGAGAGGAACGGAGTTGATGTCATAGTCCTTGATCATCATATAGCAGGTGATGATCTTCCTCCGGCCGCCGCTATATTCGATCCACGCGTGGAAGGAGCGGGGTATCCATTCCCAGGCCTTGCAGGCTGTGCAGTGAGCGCCAAGATGGCGTGGGCGCTCTTCTTCTCTCAGACGCCTTTATATGGAAGCGAATGTATAGTGCTGCATGCCGAGCCTCGCAATGGCACAATCCGCATAAATGCGGTGCGGCTTGAGAACCTTGTCGAGATAGACAGGATCACGGAAGAGGTGGTCGAAGGCGCATTCTCTGTGGAGAGGAGCCGCCTTATGGATTTCCTTGCGGTGAATCTTCCGGTGTTTGTCCTTGATGGCGATGTTGAGAAGAAGATGCTTCACCGTGCATTCGGAGATGGCGTGGATATCTCCCTTATTGACATACGGGAGAGGCTTGAGGCTGTGATGCCGCGCGTCAAGGGCCATTCGCTGTTTGACCTTGCCATGGTGTCACGGGCTGCGAAATACCAGGAAGGGGACAAGGAGATAGAGACCCTCCTATCGCTTTTCCGCTCGGTTTCCATCCATTCATACCCATCTCTTTCAACTGACTATGATGATATCCTTCAGCTTGTGGCGATAGGGACCATCGCTGACCTGATGCCGATGAAGGATGAGAACCGCATGATAGTCAAGCGCGGCCTTATGATGCTTTCCAGGAAGCCTATTGCCTCGCTGGTGTATCTGATAGCACGCCAGAATATGACTGGTAAGAAGATAAACTCCCGTGATGTGTCGTTCTATATAGCTCCTGTGCTCAATGCAGCCGGCAGGATGGGAAATCCTGAAGCTGCCCTTAAGCTGCTCCTTACAGATGACAGCGCACTGTCTGTCAGCCTTACCGATGATCTTCTGGATATGAACAAGGCAAGGCAGAGGGCAGAGGAAGATGTGCTGGCCCTTGTCCGGGAGAAGGCGGCAGAGAGCCTTTCAGATCTGGACGGCAGGTTCATCATAGTCGATGACAGGCAGATACCGAGGGGGCTTACTGGCTCCATAGCCTCAAAGCTCTCATCTGAGTTCCTTGTCCCCTGTATCGTCATGGCAGATACAGAAGGGAGGATTTCCGGATCGATGAGATGCAAGGAAGGGTGGGACGCAAAGGCTTTCCTTGATACCTTGTCCTCATATTTCGAAAGCTACGGCGGGCATAGCAAGGCTGCTGGCTTCTCCCTTCCGAGCGAGCATAAGCAGGCTTTCATGGGCGCGCTGGCCGAAGCGGTCGCAGGGCAGAGTGCGGAAAGCCCTGTCATGAAGGAGATGGTGGCAGATGCCCAGATTCCTGCAGAGTATATGACAGAGGAGCTCTGGAGGCTTTCTGAGCTTCTTGAGCCATTTGGGCAGGAGAACGATCCGCTGAAGCTTTATATAAGGAATGCAAAGATAATAGATGTTCTTCCGACAAAGGGTGACAGGCGCATGCTTCGCTTCACTGTCAGCTTCGGCCGCTATTCATGGCCTGCCATATGGTGGCATCCCCATGATAAGGAGAGCTTCTGCAAAGGAGCTGCGGTGGACGTTGTATTCACTCCTGACACAAACTACTGGAAAGGCCAGTCGAAGATGCAGATGCTTGTCGAGGAGATGGAATGTGTTGACACCATTGGCCAGTGAATGCTATCTTCACTCAGTTGGACTTTGACCCTCAAGGGAGAGGAGGTGAGATATAATGGCATTCGTTAAGGTAGACGAGAATGAACCACTCGAGAAGTCGATCAAGCGCTTCAAGAGAATGGTGGAGAAGGAAGGCATCATCCGCGAGTGGAAGAAGCGCGAGTATTACGAGAAGCCTTCAACCATCCTCAACCGCAAGAACAAGGCTCTTGCGAGGAAGCAGATGAAGAAGGTCAGGAAGATGCACGCATCAAAGGCGTATTGATTGCATGGGCTGCTTTGCGGCCCTGTTTTTTTTTATCCTTCTCTGCGGACGGATTGCATGCCATGCCTCTTGTATAGCCGCAATATATTTTTCATAAAGCTCAGTAATCTATATTTTCTTTGACAATTAGATAAGTGCGTGAAATACTATTTGCGTAAAACATTAAATGAAGGAGAGGTTTAGTATGCTGATTCTTATTTCTGATGCTTTTGATAAAAGCTTACCTGGAAAGCTTTCTGCCTTTGGCGAGGTCACTGATGACAAGTCGAGGCTGAAGGATGCTGATGTCGTACTCATCAGGTCAAAGACCAAGGCTGACAGGGCATATATAGACCAGGCTCCGAATCTTCGCCTGATAATACGCGGCGGTGTCGGCATGGATAACGTTGACAAGGAGTATTGCAAGGAGAAGGGCATCATAGCTGTGAATACCCCGAAGTCATCTGCGATAGCGGTTGCCGAGCTTGCTTTCTCTCTCATGATCTCTGTTCCGAACCATATCCCTTATTATGACAGCACGATGAAGAAGGGCGAATGGATGAAAAACACGAAGCGCACAGAGCTGTATGGCAAGACACTCTGCCTTCTTGGCATGGGGAATATCGCAAGGCAGGTGGCGATGCGCGCAAAGGCATTCGGCATGAATATCGTTGCCTATGATAAATATGTCGAGAAATCTGATCTGGCTGAGATGAGGAGCCTTGAGGATGCTGTGAAGGATGCTGACTACATCTCAATGCACCTCCCTTTCACGCCTGAGACAGACAAGATGCTTTCAGCTTCCCTGATCAGCAAGATGGAGAGGAAGCCTGTGATAATAAATACAGGAAGGGGAAAGTGCGTCGATGAGCAGGCTGTTGCGGCCGCCCTCAAAGATGGCAGCATCTCCTGGTTCTGCACAGATGTCTATTCAGCGGAGCCGCCAGCTGCGGACAATCCTCTGTTTGGCTGTGAGAATGTCACCCTTACGCCTCATGTGGGGGCGAACTCAGTAGAGAACCTGCTCCGTATCGGCGAAGAGGTTTGCGAGACTATCGAGAAGTGCATTAAGGAGGGAAGAATATGAGGAAGATGAATTTCTTCGCGGGCCCGTCAACTCTGCCAGTTGAGGTCCTGGAACAGCTCAGGGACAACATGGTGGATTACCATGGCAAGGGGCTGTCGATGATTGAGGCTTCGCATCGTGGCGGGATGTTCGAGGAGATGTATGATGAATGCCTTGCGGATTTCCGCCGTCTTCTCTCGATACCTGATGATTATGATGTGTATTTCCTCGGGGGCGGCGCAACGCTGCAGTTCACGATGATCCCGATGAACTTCCTTCTTGAGGGAAAGAGCGCTGATTACGTGCGCACCGGTTCATGGGCCAACAAGGCTGCAGATGATGCCGCTAAGCTCGGCAATGTGAATATCGCATTCGACGGCAAGGAGTCGAACTTCACGACATTGCCTGATCCAGCTTCCGTAAAGCCTTCGGAAGGGGCATGCTATTACTATCTTTGCTCGAATGAGACAATCGGAGGCATAGAGTGGCAGGACTTCCCTGATACAGGATCTGTCCCTCTGATCGCTGATATGTCTTCAGATATCCTCTCAAGGCCTGTTGACGTAAGCAAGTTCGCAATGATCTACGGCGGCGTGCAGAAGAACCTGGGGCCAGCTGGTGCCACATTCATAATCATGCGCCATGATATGCTTGATCGCCGCAATCCAGGACTGACGGCATATATGGACTATGCCAAGCATGCGAAGGACAAAGGCCTGTACAATACACCTCCTGTTTTCTCGATCTGGGCTGTCGGCCTGGTCCTTAAGTGGATACTTGCGAATGGCGGCGCGGAAGGCATGCTCGCACATGCTATAGAGAAGAGCGGATACATCTATGATGTCATTGATTCATCTGATTTCTTCCGCTCACCTGTCGATAAGCGCTGCAGGTCAAGGATGAATGTCGTGTTCCGCCTCCCATCAGAAGAGCTTGAGGCCAAGTTCGTCAAGGAGGCTGAGAAGGAAGGCATGCTGGGCCTGAAGGGACATAGGTCGGTCGGAGGTCTTCGCGCGAGCCTTTACAATGCGCTGCCTATGGAGGATGCGGCGTCGCTTGCCCAGTTCATGAAGGAATTCGAGAGGCGAAATGGATAAGGTTCCTAGACGTATAGACGATACGAACAAGGACATAATCAGGTCGCTCCGTGATGGACGTAAGCCTTATAGCGCGGTTGCTGATGAGCTTGGAATCACCGAGAATACTGTCAGGAGCCGCGTGAACAAGCTTATGGATGATGGAGTCCTGTCCATAACGGGGCTTGTGGATCCTGAGAAGGTCCCTGGCATGCAGGTTGTCATGATGGGCGTCAAGCTCAAGACCCTTGAGCTTGATGTCAAGGCCAAGGAGTTCTGTTCGCTGCGCGGGGTATTCTCTGCAGCTGTCGTCACCGGCAGGTACGATCTCATAGTCCAGCTTGTGCTTTCAGAGGAAGAGGGGCTTTCCCTCCTGGATTTCTTCAAGTATGAGCTTGTGAAGATTGCGGAGATTCTTGAAGTTGAGACGTTTGTAGTATACCAATCCCACAATTTCTGGGTTCCCTACAAGCTTTGAAAGACGGCTCGCCTGAGCCGTCTTCTCTTTTCAGACGTTCTTCCCTTTATGGGGCAGAATGTATTCGCTTATATATATTTTATGTTATAATTCCATCTCAGGAGAATGATTGCTATGATTGAAACCAAATATCTCGGGCTGACTCTCAGGTCGCCGGTCATCGTCTCTTCCGGCCCGCTTACGCAGAATATAGCCTCTCTCAGGAAGTGTGAGGAGGCAGGTGCCGGAGCCGTGGTGCTTAAATCAATCTTTGAAGAGCAGATAGAATCTGATGTCAATAAGGAACTTGAGGATAATGCAGCATATCTTGATCATTCATCTGCAGAGAGTTTCTTCCTTTCATCAAGCAGGGATTTTTTCATTGACAAATATATGAAGCTCCTTTCAGAGGCAAAGAAGGAGCTGTCGATTCCGGTCATTGCCAGCGTGTGCGCAAAGGACATGGCAAGCTGGATAGATTATGCGGAGAGATTCGTAGCCTGCGGTGCCGATGCGATAGAGCTTAACTACTATCCGATATCCTCTGACAAGAATGTCCCGGGGGCCACTGTCGACAAAAAAGCCATTGAGTTTGCGGAGAAGGCGAGAGCAAAGATAAAGGCGCCGCTTTCGATGAAGATAGGATACAAGTATTCATCGCTTGCGAACATGATCTCATCATTTGACAAGGCAGGCATAGACGGTGTCGTGCTCTTCAACCGCTTCTTCCGCCCTGATATAGATATAGACAAGCTTGAGTTCACTTCAGGCTCTCCTGCATCCAGCGCTGATGAGTACGCGGAAGCTTTGCGATGGATAGGGCTCATGAGCGGTGAATGCTCGATGGATTTCTGCGGCAACACCGGCATACATTCAGGCGAGAGCGTTGTCAAGATGCTTCTGGCAGGGGCGAAGGCTGTGGAGATCTGCTCTGCGATCATCAAGTCCGGCTTCGGCGTGATCGGGGATATCAACGCATTCATAGAAGGATGGATGAAGAAGCACGGCTACAGCTCGCTTGATGATTTTACCGGTATCCTTGCAGAAGAGAACCGCAGGGACGGCTACAACTGGGAGCGTACCCAGTTCCTGAAGACAATAAGCTGAGGTGTGCGATGAATATTGATGAGTATAGAGATATAGCCCCGTACTGGGGCAAGGACTTCGAGGATGCCAAGCAGCGTCTTATCGACAACAAGGAGTATCTGGCATCGTTTCTCTCCCTTCTCGGGGGCAATGATGATGCAGAGAGGACAAAGGCTTATCTTGATGGCGTCTTTGAGGGTATAGCCAGGTCCAGGACATACCCTGATTTCCATACGATGGTCACGGCAGGTGTCCTTATCCCTACCGTTATTGCCCGTACCATGACAAGCTTCACCGCATCTGGTGCAGAGAACCTCGACCCAGGCAAAGGATATCTTTTCATATCAAACCACAGGGATATAATCATGGACTGCGCGCTTCTTGATTATGCCCTCCTCATAGCCCACAGGCCGCTTTGCGAGATGGCTTTCGGCGATAACCTGATCCAGAACCAGTTCGTTGAGGATCTTTTCAGGATGAACGGAGGTGTCATCGTGAAGAGGGAGCTTCCGATGAAGGAGAAGTATCTGGAATCGAAGCGTCTTTCCCAGTATTTCTCAGAGCTTATAACAGAGGCTCACAGGTCTATATGGATAGCGCAGAAATCCGGCAGGTCAAAGGATGGGATCGATGAGACGCATCCTTCAATCATAAAGATGCTTTATCTTTCAAAGAGGGGAACGGGAACTGACTTCTCCGATTTCATCAACAGCATGAACATAGTTCCGATCGCGATAAGCTATGAATACGATCCGAACGATATAAACAAGGGCAGGGAGGAGATCATACGTCAACATCATGATGGTGCATATGAGAAGAAGAAGTATGAGGATCTCATCTCGATGTGCAAGGGGATGAAGTGCCAGAAGGGAAGGGTGCATCTCTCTGTAGGGACGCCTCTTTCAGGGCAGTTCAGCAGCCCTGAGGATGTTGCAAGGGCCGTTGACCACCAGATTCATCTCAACTACAGGCTCTGGGACACGAATATGTTCGCCTTTGACTACATGGAAGGGACTGACCGCTATAAGAAGGAGCTTGAAGGCTTTGATGGGAAGGCTTTCCTCTCGCGTTTTGCACATCTTACTCCTGAAGTCAGGTCCTTTGTCCTCAACTGCTATGCGAATCCTGTGCGTATGGCCATCAAGGAGAGATCTTGAAGCGTCTTCTGCCTGTTCTCCTTCTGCTTTTCCTAGCCGCCTGCAGTGAAGAGCCTTTCGATGTCTCGTCTCTTTCGCTGCGCGGCAGCACAATGATAACGATAGCTGACGAAGCTGACAGGCATGAGCATCTTACGCTCTCAGCTGCATTCTCCAATCCTGATGAAAGCTACACATACCGTCTTGTATCGCCAGACGGGACCCTTGTATGGGAGGGGAGCATGTCAGGCAGCGACATCCTCAGCTCGGAAGCTATAGAGCTGACAGCCGGTGCCTCTTTCCTGTCTGGGGATTATAGCGTCCTTTTCTATTCGACGAATGGTACCGAGCTGAGCTCATCGGTGCCATACAACAGCGACAGGAGCTATCCATCATTCATCGATGGCGTGCTTTCTTCAGATGCGTATGTCATAGAGTATGATGAGGAAGGCCTTGTGCTGGAAGAAGGTGATAGAGAGGGCGGTTATGCCCTCCCTGATGGTGTCTCCCGTGCTGAAATAACAGCCGTTGACAGATTCGGCAACTCGATCTCTGTCAGCCAGTCCTTCCAGCAAGAAGCCTGAGTTCTTTCTCGCTTATCTTCATGAGGAACGTCCTTCCATGCGGGCATGCAGGCTCTTTCATGGCAAAGACCTTCTTCAGTATCTCCTCAGCGCTCCATCTGTCTATGTCATCTCCTGCCTTTATCGCGGCCTTGCATGCTATCACTGCGAACAACCGCGATTCAAGCTCCTGGCCATCAGCCCTGGCGGACTGTATGAAGTCCGTGATCTCGCTCTCAAGCGAACGGCAGGAAGCCGGCATCTCCGTCACCTCCCATACGCCCTTGCCTCTCTTCTCAAGTTTTATGCCAAGGGATTCATATACTTCTGTATTCCTTTCTATGAATTCATCGGCAAGATCATCCACCTCGATCCTTATCGGGACAAGCAGCGGCTGCACTGTCCGCTTTGCGAGAAGGTCATCGTATAATATCCTTTCATGCGCTGCATGCTGGTCTACAAGGTAGAGGTCATGGTCTTTCTCTGCAATCAGGAAAAGATGGAAAGCCTGTCCTATATATCTGAAGCAAGGCTCGTCTGTGTCCTTTGCTTTCTCTTCCTCCTGGACCTTCCTTTTCAGCGCTTCCGCTTTCTTTCCTCTCTCTCTTTCATCAATCAGCGCTTTTGCCTTCTCCAGCCATGCCTTGTCTTTCTCCGCATAGGGGATTACAGGTTCTGAGAGCGGTCTGGAGGAAGTGTGGCGGGTGAATGATGGGACAGTGCTTCCTTGTTCAGTCCTTACAGCCTCTTTGCGCTCTTCCAGATAGAATTCCTTCTGTATCGGGGCTATCTCAGGTATCTGCCGCTTCACGCCGTTCTGTATCAATGTGACTATTGCGTGATGGATTTCAGCCTTGTTCCTGATCTTCACCTCCCTCTTTGCTGGGTGGATATTGAAATCGACAAGCTCCGGGCTGTCATTTATGAATACGACAGCATAGGGATATGATCCACCTGGAAGAAGCTCGCCATAGCCATATGTCACAGCCTGCTGCAGCGAATACTCCTCGACAGCCCTTCCGTTTACATATATCCTTATCTCCTTGCGATCGGAGCGTTTTATCGCCTGGTTCCCTGCGATTATATCTATGGAGAAATCCTCGCTCTCCGTATGCAGCGAATATACATCGGCATCAGCTATCCCTTCAGAACGGTAAAGCATCATGACGCGTTCCTTCAGGCTCTCAGCCTTTGGCCAGTCAAGCCTCAATGCGCCATCAGATGAGAATGTGAAGCGTATCCCTGGGAATGCCAGTGCCTTTGATACAAGCATGCTCCTGCACATGGAGGCCTCGGTAGATGAACGCTTGAGGAATGCCCTCCGCGCGGGGATGTCAAGAAAGAGGTCCTCAGTTGTCACTGCGGTTCCTTTGCCTGGTCCTCCTTCCGCTATGTCATGCCGTCTGCCATTGTCTATCACAAGCGTGGATGCCTCACCGGTTTCGGCAGAATGTGTCGCGACAGTAAGCTTTGTCACCGCACCGATGGAGTAGAGTGCTTCACCCCTGAATCCCAGGGTGTGTATCGTGTAGAGATCATCGGGATCGTGTATCTTGCTCGTTGCATGCCGGTTGCCGAGGATGGCCAGATCCTCCCTTGTTATTCCGGAGCCATTATCAGAAACAGAGAGGCGGTCAATGCCGCCTCCATCTATGCTTGTCCTTATCTCATCAGCGCCTGCGTCTATCGCATTGTCAAGAAGCTCGCGGAGAATCGATGATGGACGTTCGATCACTTCTCCTGCCGCTATGCGCTGCGACAGGAGCGGGTCAAGAAGATTTATATGCGCCATCAGAACTCCACTCTTCCAAGAAGCTTGAACTGCAGATATGACTCTTCTGAAAGTCCATATACATTGATGTAGCTGCTGTTCGCGCTCTTTGGGATGTATACAGTCCTTGCCTCAGCTGTCAGGCCGAACATGCCGAAGTCGAGATCTGCTCCGACTGCGAAGAGGAAGTTTTGTCCCATGAAGAAGTCTTTTGCGTTGAAATCCTTGAATGACGATACGAGGTTCCTTGCAGCAGCTGATGCGTAGATATCCGCAACTGTGCCGATATGCCCTTCGATCCTTATCTTTGCTGTATCGAGAGGTGCGGAATCCTTGAATCCCTCGATATCATCAACGGCATAGGAGAGTGCTACTTCCACAACATCAAAGTCCAATGTGAGTGCAGCTGATGCGAAGAATGCGTCATTTGCTCCGTTCAGGCTCTGGAACTTGTCCTTTGAGGAGACCTCATGCCTGGCAGCCGTGAACTCATTGAAATATTCTATTGAAAGTCCTTTCCTGTAGCCTCCGCTGATCTCCACTGTCACAGGCTTGAAGTCAAATGTGAGCTGTGCGCCCGCAAGGAATGGAAGCATGTGATCATCGGCGAAGTCATAGATTATCTCGCTGCTTGCCAGCTCGTTGTTCTCATATGATGTGAACATAGTCCCTGACGCGAAGGCCGAGAGGATGAAGCTCCTTCCCGCGAATGGGATATCAAGCCTGATCTCTGGGAAGAAGAAGACATCATAATAATCAAATGTCGTGAACAGGAACTCTGTCGGTACATTTATGCTGAATGCTGTTCCACGGAATGCAAATGGATAGAACGAGACTCCGAACTCTCCGATATGAGGTGCTTCCGCATTATCCAGATAGACCTGGAAGGAGAGGTTGGAGAAGTTGAAGCCAAGGCGTACTGCAAGGCCTTCATCCCAGCCATATTCGGAGAAGAGCGTGCCATTCCTCTCATAGCCTCTTTCCATTCGCAGATATGCGATTGTGGAATCAGGATTGCCAAGATAGAGATGATCTATCAGCGTCATTGAATCCGTGATCGCATCATAGATAGTCTCTGCTGTGGTGTTTCCCTTGTCTGTTCCGAAGTTCCAGTTCTCCTTGCCGCTGAACCCTGCAAGGCGGAATGGCCCGTTCGTGAAGGCCATCTGGAGAGGAACCCTCAGCCCGATCTGCCAGTTGCCCCTTCCGATAGTCACGCTTGGCGTCACGAGAATCAGAGGATTTCCGTCTATTTTCTCATTGCCGTCCTTCACGCTGTTCCAGTTGAGAGGGTAGCTTGCTCCAAGCTCGACACCGAACTTCACGAGAGGCTCTTCCTCTGCTGTCTGCACACTCTGCGTCTGTACACTGGCTTCTTCTTCAACAAGGGTTGCAGTCGATGTGACTGACGGCTTTGATGGAACAGTCACATCGACAAGCTCTGCGCCTGGCTCTGTGAATACCGGTGAAGACGGGACAAGCACTGCAGAAGGTGCTGTTAGCATCGGTGCGGAAGGAACTGTCTTCACAAGTTCTGAAGATGTGCCGGCGAAAACTGGGGCAGAAGGAATTCTTGGCTCCTCTTCTTCAATTGCCGTTATAGGTCCGATGAATACTGGAGCATCTGGCACTGCCCCTGTTTCTTCCTCAATCTGTATTGCAGGTTCTGTCATCACAGGTTCCGACGGGACTGTCTCATCAATCTGGACTACGGGTTCGCTCAATACAGGCTCAGATGGGACTGTCTCATCAATCTGCACGACAGGTTCGCTCAATACAGGCTCGGATGGCACTGTTTCTTCATATGCCGGGATCTCCTCGCTTTCCGTAGAGCTCTCGACCGGCGTTGCAGGAATCGACACAGACTCTTCTGTCTCATCTACAGTGATTGCAGGCTCTTCCTGTGCCGGCACAGCATCATAGACGATGAGATCATCAAGTACGGACGTCGCATAGTAGCTGTGCTGTGTAGCCTTGACAGCAGAACCTTCTGCATAGTAAAGCTCGCACATCGGCTGCACCTCAATTGTCCTGGCCCTCAGTGCATCATATGATACAGCATCAGACGCCGAGTAGTTCATGAAGGCTTCCATGCTGTCTGTGGATATGAATGCGTATTCGCCTTCCCCCTGGATCGCTGTGCGGGAAGTCGGTGTATAGAATGTCAGCGGAAGATCTTCCTTCATCACGACATTAGCTGTTCCATATACGAGATAGAGAGTGGGGTCTGCTGTCGTAAAACCTGTAACGGCAAGAACTGAATCACCTTGGAGATATACATCTCCGAACTTTGATGTGAATGCCTTTGTCTCCCCGCTGGTCCTTATGATATAACCGCTTTCAGTGATATCGGAAAGGACACTCAATGAAGTTCCGTCAGGAGCGAACAGCTCCACATCATCAATATTCCCTTCGCTTATCGTCAATGCAGTGGAGTCTGCCATGAGAAGCGTCATTGATAACAGGATCAGTATTGCCGATAGAAATTTCTTCATAACCACCCTCTTGAGCATATAAGCCCAACTAGTAACAGTTTATCACAAGAAAAGAGAAAAGCACTACTGGTTTCTATGTGTATAGAAAGCTTAGTTTTCTTTCTCCCCGCTTTTTTTCTCTGCAAGCACGCACGATGAGAAATCGTGAGCGTTGTAGATATGTTCCCTTGTGAGCTTGTCAATGCGTGAAAGCTCTGATATCACAGGCTTGAGCCTTGCCCTGACATTGGTCTGGTCGTATGGGCAGACAGGCTTGACGACAGGAAGGTCATAGCTCTCTGCAAGCCTTCTTACAACGCTCTCCCTTGTCTCTATAAGCGGCCTTATTATATGGAGCTTCCCATCAAAGAAAGGCTGGACTGGGTGCATTGTCTCGAAATCTGCCCTGAAGCACAGGTTCATGAGCGTCGTCTCTGCAAGATCATCCAGATGATGGCCCATGGCTATAAGGCTTATCCCTTCCTGCGAGGCCTTCTCGAAGAGTATCCTTCTTCTGTTCCTCGCACAGAGATAGCAGTTGAAGCTGCCCTTGAATGAGTCAGGATGCTGTGCCTCCGAGAGGATCCTGAAATCTATGTCCAGCGCGTCAAAGTATCTGTAAAGCTCTTCTTTCTTCTCTTCAGGGATCGGATGCTCTATCCAGTCGATCATTATGGCCTCAAGGCTATAGCTGACAGGAAGCCATCTTCGCCTTATCGAGAGGGCAAGGGACATGGCAAGAGAGTCCTTTCCTCCAGACGCTGCGATAAGGACCTTGTCTCCGCCCTGTATCATCCTGTAGTTGTTTATGGCCCTGCCGACTCCCTTCACGAACCTCATAACCCATGGCGGCATGTCCCCGTTTATCAGGTCGGCGTAAGATAGCTTCTCATCCATGCCTTACCACCTTGAATGCCTCAAGCGCATCATCCTCGGAAACATAGGAGGGCAGGTAAAGCGCTGCGTTTCTCAGGCTTGATGAGAAGAGGCTTCCTGCTTTCTGGAATATGAGGCCTATCGCGGAAGCGTCTGACACTGTCCCGTCAGGCATGAGTATCTTTATATCTGTCTCGAAGCTTATCGGCTCGGGAATGTCTATTATGACGTCCTCCTTCCTGAGCGATGGATATCCTTTTTTGAGTATGCTTAGCACCTTGTCCTCAGCCAGATATCTTGTCTCTATCCTTTCAGCCTCTTCCGTGAGTGTTTCTCCTTCCCTGTATCCAAGCTCCGCCTTCCTCTCAAGGAGCCTGCCATGCTCAACGTCACGGATAAGCGAGAACGGACCGTAGTCCGAGAATCTCTCCTGCAGGGCGTAGAACTCATAGTCATCCTTGAGATAGAGGTCGTTGAAGGTTATCACATTCTCCCTGAGCGCTGTCAGTATGGCTTTCTTTATCATGGCAGTGGCGCTCCTGACACCTTTATGCCAGTAGAGATTGCGATACATCATGTATTTTGAGAACAGGACTTGCTCTACTGAGCTTATCGCGCTCTTGTCAAGAAGCAGAGTTCCGTCTGAAAGGGAGAGCGATGTGATTATGTAGTCAGTGTCCTGCCTGCCATATGGTATGCCGGCGAAGAACGCATCGCGAGAGAGATAGTCCAGCTTGTCAGGATCCAGGGTGCCTGAGAGTATCCTGCGGTATATCGCTGTCTCCGGATCGCCGCAGCTGCAGTCCTTGTCTATGATCATGGCTGTCATTTCCCTATCCGCCCCAGCCTTGGATATTGCCGCTCCAAGCTCATCGTCTTCCTCTATAAGATGCCTGGCGATCTCCTCATGCTCCATCATCGAAAGTTCCTTCAGCGAGTGCGCATACGGGAAATGCCCTATGTCATGCAGCAGACAGGCTGCAAGGAAGCTCATCATCCCTTTCCCTGTGAATGGAAGCTCCGTGCTTTTGCGCGCTATCGAGAGCAGCATCTCCCTGCCTATATGGTAGACCCCTATAGAGTGGTTAAGCCTTGTATGCACAGCTCCAGGATATATGTGGTATGCAGGTCCGTTCTGCTTGATCCTTGAAAGTTTCTCAGCAGCCTGCGTGTCAAGTATTGCCTTGAGCCCTTCTGTGAATGGCACATTGCCCCACAGGGGATCCTTTACAGAGTGGATGAATCCGCTTTCAAGCAAGTTAAGTGCTTCTTCTCTTCTCATGAGAGAGAAGATAGCATATTTCACGTTCCATCACTATAATGCAGCTATGCTGAAGACTGCGTGTTTGGTTTGCATCATACTCTCCTCATTCCCTGTTCTCGCCGTCGCGCCGATATCAGGAGCGATAGGGGAGGTCGCCACTGAGGTCGTGCCCGGCTCCATCACAGAGACTGCCCTCGAGGCTTCTGCTGAGCTTTATACAGAGCAATGGCTTGAGAAATATACAGCCTCCCCATATGAATTCGGAGAGGCTTATTCCGATATCCTAAGTGATCTCCTGCCCCTGCAGAATCCTATAGCCGGCAGGGAAAGGAACGGCGCCGTTGATGTCCAGGACTTGGACACAGGCACTGTCCTTTCATTTGTCTTCCAGGATGGCAGGATCGCCGCCATCCTTCCTGTCAGACAGAGCGAAGGGACCTGAATCGCTCAAGAAGCTGTCCGAAATGCTCTGCTGCTGCCTTTACCGGAAGAGGCGATGCCATGTCCACGCCAGCGACGCGCAGGGCCTTTATAGGAGTCCTTGATCCGCCGCTCTTCAAGAATGATATATAGTCGTCTCGTTCCTTATCGCCCCCGCTGAGGACCCTTTCGGATAGCGCTATCGATGCAGATATGCCTGTTGCGTACTTATAGCAGTAGAAGGCTCTGTAGAAGTGAGGGATCCTTAGGCACTCGAGGTTGCTCACGTCCTCGAACTCCATCGCATCACCGAAGTATTCCCGCTGGAGCCTTCCATATTCAGATCTCATGACATCAAGGGTGATAGGTTCCTCGTTCTCCGCTTTCCTGTGGATCAGCAGCTCGAACTCGGCGAACATTGTCTGCCTGAACAGCGTTGCCACTATGTCATCAAGGTTCTTCCCGATGATATATGCAGCCTCTTCATCAGATGAGGCATGCTCCAGCAGGTAATGCGAGAGAAGGTTCTCGTTGAATGTCGATGCGACTTCAGCCTCGAATATTGAGTAGTCATAGCACATGTAAGGGTTGTTCCTCACCGAGTACCATGAGTGCATCGAGTGGCCGCCTTCATGTATGAGGGTGAATACGGAATCCAGCACGCTGTCCTCGAAGTTCGTGAGGATATAGGGATTGCCTGCATAGCTGCCTGCCGAGAATGCCCCGCTTCTCTTTCCCTTGTTCTCGTATCTGTCAACCCAGCGGTCTTCGGTAAGGCCTTTGACCAGAGTGCTGCGATACTCTTCCCCAAGCGGCTTTACAGCCTCCGATATGAGTCCCACAGCCTCATCATAGCTGTGATGGCTCTCTATCCCTGGCACCATCGGGATATAGCAGTCCCAGTGCCTGAGCTTTTCCTTTCCAATCACCTTGGCCTTCACCCTGTAGTATTCATGAAGGGTAGGGAATGCCTCGTGCACTGATGATATGAGGGATGTGTATACGCTCTCCGGGATATCGTCAGGGAACAGCGCTGCCTCGAGTGATGATCTGAATTTCCTTGCCTTCGATACGAAGATATCCTCGTTTATGGAGGCTGCATAGAGATCTGAAAGCGTATGCTTGTGTGCATCATATGCCTTGTAGTAGCTGCTATATGCCTCTCGCCTTATCTTCTCATCAGGGTTCTTCAGGAATTTCGCATATGTCCCGTGCGTCAGCTTCTCGCCTTCGACATCATCGAACTCAAGCTCGATGTTGTTGAGGTCCATGAAAGTCTTCTCAGCACCTCCCGATACAGGGGAGAAGAGGCTCATTATCCTTTCTTCGCTCTCTGAAAGCACATGCTTCTTTTCCCTGAGGGTCTTCCTCATCCAGATCCTGAACTCCCTGAACCGCGGTTCCTTCATCCATTCTCTGATAAGCTTCTCGTCACCTGCCATAAGCTCCGGAGAGAAGTATGATATGGCTTCTGAGAATGATGCCGCTGCAGCCTGATATGTCCCGAGCCTTCTCTGGACATCCTTGTCCATGCTGTCTGCCTCATATGAGAGGAATGCCCAGTTCCCCACACGCTCTGAGAGCATTGAGGTCTCCTTCAGATATACAAGGGCATTGTACAGGGAGTCTGGGGATGTGAGCAGCGTGCCTTTGTATGAACCGGCTTTCCTGAATGCCTTCCTGAGCTTCCTCATCTCCTTTTCCCAGCTCTCGCCATCTTCTGCAAGAAGCGAGAGATCCCATGTATCCTCTGTCCTCTGATCCTTTCTCTCAATCATCCTTACCTTCCTCCTTCGCAAGCAGCATGGCCATTATTCGTGCGGCCTTTCCTCTGTGTGAGTATCTGTCCTTCTCTCCTTCAGGCAGCTCTGCTGAGATCATTCCAGCCTCCTTTATCCAGAAGACCGGGTCGTATCCGAAGCCAGATGTCCCTGACGGAGCAAGCGCGATGGCGCCTTCGCAGCTTTCCTGGATTATGTACTTCCTGTTCTCATCGAGGATCAGGCATAGGGCTGTCGTGAATACAGCGCTTCTGTCCTTGATCCCTTCCATGTTCCTGAGAAGCAGCATGTACCGTTCCCTTGCGGAAAGCTCATGGCCAGCCGTATCGTTGCCATAACGGGCAGTGTGCACCCCAGGCTCTCCTCCTAGCGCCTTGACCGAGAGCCCTGAGTCATCGGAGAGTACAGGCGCATGGACGAGGGAGAAGAGCGCTTCTGCCTTTATCATCGCGTTCTCTATGTAGCTTGTCCCGGTTTCCTCCGGGGCGAAAGCCATTCCTATATCCTTTGGCAGTATCAATGTGTGGCCGCCAAGAAGCCTTGCCATCTCAATTCTCTTATGGTCGTTGTTTGATGCAAAATAAAGCCGCATATGATGAATATAATTAATTTCCGTCACATTTGCACCATTTCCATTACAGATTCGAGCAACTCCCTTGTCCTGCATATGTCATTCGATATCGTTGATCTGGGAACGTGCGTAAGCTCTGCTATCTGCCTCTGTGTAAGTCCTTTCCTGGATTTTGCGAGCTTTTCACGCCTTTTCTCATATATGGCCTTTGTCCTCTGATATGCTTCGTGGAGCATGCCGGCCTTTGCATCATCGTCCTCTGCCGCGATTGCATGACGCAGCTTTGCCATTGTCTGCCAGTACCTTCCAGCTATTTCCTCTGCCTTCTTCCTGTCATCCTCGTTTATCCTCAGCTCCTCATGCCTCATCAGGTAGAAGTGGGTGACAAGGGACTTGTCAACGGAGAGCACGCGCGACACGCCATTCATGAATCTGTCGTTCTCTGTCTCCGGAAGCGAAAGAAGGAATGTGAGGAAGCGTCTGCGGCTTACCTTGCTTGAGAGGGCCTTGCGGAGCTCTCCCTCTGCAGGGCTTCCTGCTGAATCGCAAGCCTGGCTTTCCTTTATGATCTTCTCCATGATCTCTGTGAGGCTCAGGTTGCCTACATCCTTCGCATTGGAGGCATTGTATTCCTCCGCGTCTTCCTTCAGCTCCCTGTCATAGAGCGACAGGTCTGAGTAGAGCAGGGCTTTTTCCGTGAATTCCCTTGTCCTTTTCTTCTTGAGATACTGCATACATCTGTAGCGGCATATCTGGGAAAGGTATTTGTTGTATGTCAGCCCTGATATCCTGAATGAGTCCACGATCCTGTCAATGTCGCGTATGATATCGATGAGGAAAGCTGAGGCATCCTCTTCGGGAAGGTACAGGTTCCTCTGCGGTATGAGGTAGAGCAGGATCTTCGTCCGGTCCTTCACCTTGCTCTCAAGCATCAGTTTCTCCTCGCTTCCATCTGCAAGCGAATTGTATCTTAGCACAACAGCGCTGAACGCCATATCTTCCTTTTCGCTGAAAAAGTGTTTCATAATGCCTCCTTTGGCGCATAAAATGCCGCAGGAAGCATGCCAAATTGTTTATAAATAAAATAACTCCCTGCATTGCAAGGAGTTGTTGTTTAGTGCAACAATGCTCAGATGAGCTCTGAGAATATCTTTTCAAGCATCTTCTCTGCTTCGTCCACGCTCATCTTCACCGTAGCGCCTGCCGCATGCAGATGTCCGCCCCCTCCAAGCCCTGCTGCAAGCGCGCCCACATCTATCTGTGAGTGATGCTTGCTTCTGAAGCCTATCTCAAGAGCGTCCTTCTTTTCCTTCAGGAAGACAACGGCCTTTACGTTCTCTGTCTCCAGAAGCGTGCCGTATATGCTGTCGCTCAGTCTCTCGTCACCGATCTCAGCAGGCTGCCGGGCGAATATCACGGCACCGCCAAGCACTGGCTTTGATGCAAGTATTATCGATGCTGCATCCTTTATGTCCTTCAGCTTCCGGCCATCGTGCATCATATCGTATATGTCGTATGGTGATACCCCCATGGCCGTGAACTCTGAGACGCGCGAAAGGCTGTCAGGCGCTGTCTTCTCGCTGAGGAAGTGGAAGAACCCTGTATCTGTCGCGAACCCGATATAAAGGTATCTTGCCATCACCTCTGTCAAAGGGACGCCAAGCTCCCGCCTCACCTCATCGACAAGCATTGTCGTAGAAGGGGACTGCGGTACGATATAGCTCAGGCCTTCCTCTGTGAATGGCTCTCCAGCAGAGTGGTGGTCTATGCAGATTGTCTTCAGTGATCTCAGCTTCTCGAATGGCTTTCCTGGACGGTCAGGGGTGGAGCAGTCCAGCACAATGACAAGTGGATCCTTGCCGAGGAAATCTTCTGGAGCCTCCTTCAGGAACTCGCTTTCATATTTCCTCACATCGGAGCGCAGGAATTCCCCTTCGTTGAGAAGAAGGCATTCCTTTCCCATGTGATGGAGGATCTCCCTCATCGCCAGAGAGGAGAATACAGCATCTCCGTCTGGGTTGCGGTGGGCGATAACGATAGCGGAACTCTTCTCCCTTATCAGCGAGATGAGCTTTTCGTCAGCTTGCGGAAATATACTTGCCTTCATCTGTTATCATCTTAGGTTCGGTCCGGCTTATGACATTGTCCCTGTCCACGATGACCTTTGTCACGTTCTTGATTGATGGGATGTCATAGCTTATCCCGAGCATGAGGTTCTCGACTATTGACCTCAGGCCTCTGGCACCTGTCTTCTGCTCAAACGACTGGTTCGCGATCGCATCTATCGCATCATCTGTAAAGCTCAGCGTGATGCCGTCAAGTGCGAATGATGTCTCATACTGCCTTATGATAGAGTTCTTAGGCTCTGTGAGGATGCGCTTGAGATCATCCTTCGTGAGGTTGTTCAGCGTCACGTGCACAGGAAGCCTTCCTATGAACTCAGGTATCAGGCCGAACTTCACAAGGTCATCAGGATGAAGCTCCCTGTACAGGGATTCCAGATCCTTCTCTTCCTTGTTTATGATTGTCGCGCCGAATCCCATCGATGATGTCGCGACTCTCTTCTCTATTATCTTGTCGAGCCCGACGAATGCACCGCCGCATATGAAGAGGATGTTGGAAGTGTCGATCTTTATCATCTCCTGGTTCGGATGCTTCCTTCCTCCCTGAGGAGGGACAGATGCAACAGTCCCTTCGATGATCTTCAGGAGCGCCTGCTGCACGCCTTCGCCTGAGACATCCCTTGTTATCGAGACGTTCTCGCCCTTCTTGGAGATCTTGTCGATCTCATCTATGAAGATGATTCCATGCTGGGCCCTCGGGATATCATAATCAGCAGCCTCGATGAGCTTGAGAAGTATGTTCTCAACGTCCTCTCCGACGTATCCCGCTTCTGTAAGGGTAGTCGCATCAGCGATTGCGAATGGCACATCAAGCTTCTTCGCAAGTGTCCTGGCAAGGAGTGTCTTGCCTGTTCCGGTAGGCCCGATCATCAATATGTTGGACTTGTCTATCTCAACACCTGATTCCGCGATGCGCTTGGCATACTTCACACGCTTGTAGTGGTTGTATACAGCGACGGAAAGCACTTTCTTCGCTGCTTCCTGACCTATCACGTACTGATCAAGATATTCCTTGAGTTCCTGCGGGGTAGGGATTTCCTTGATTTCCGACTCGCCATCTGATGTCGATGATGATGTGTCCATCTGGCCAAGGATATCATTGCATGTGTCTATGCAGTTCTCGCAGATCGCGACGCCCGGACCTGAGACAAACCTCACGCTTCCATCGAGCGGCCTGCCGCAGAAGGAGCAGTATTTTGAATTTCTAGCCATATTACTTTCTCATTACTTTGTCCACGATGCCATACGCAAGGGCATCATCGGCATTCATGTAGTAATCGCGGAGTATATCCTTTGCGATCTCGTCCTCGCTTCTGCCTGTATGCAGAGCCATCAGCCGCCTCGTGACTTCATTGATCCTCTGAAGCTCGCGTGATGATATTATGATATCGCTGGCCTGTCCCTCCGCACCGCCTGAAGGCTGGTGGATCATGACCCTTGCATTGGGCAGGATCGCACGCTTTCCCTTCTCGCCAGCGGCAAGGAGTATCGCAGCCATGGAGCAGGCCTGTCCCATGCAGATAGTTGCGACAGGGCAGCTTACGTACTGCATTGTATCATATATGGCAAGACCAGCTGTCACGCTTCCACCTGGACTGTTTATGTATAGGCTGATATCCTTTGTAGGCGATTCGCTTTCAAGGAAAATAAGCTGTGCCACCACCAGATCGGCAGTGGCATCTGTAATCTCCCCGTCAACGAAGATTATCCTGTCCTTCAGAAGGCGGGAGAATATATCATATTGCCTTTCGCCTGTCCCTGACTGCTCTACGACATAAGGGACAAGCGTGTTCATCCTTTCGTTCAAGATTATTCCTCTTCTCCATAAGCTCCGGCGATGTAGTCATCATAGCTGACTGTCTTGCCGGACTTGAATGTGTTGTTCTCGATAAGGAATGGGGCGACCTTCTCGAACTTCAGGCTGTCGCGGAGGATGTTCTCATAGTATTCCTTGTCCTCTTCCTTGACGCTCTGATAGTTCTTGTCCCACTCTTCCTTGAACTCCTCATCAGATACTGCGAAATCTTCCTTGTTCTTCACTGCATCGAGGATAAGCTGATCCTTCAGGTTCTTCGTGCAGGAATCCTTCCACTCCTCAAGGAGGGCTTCCTTTGTAGAGCCCTGCATCTTCAGGAAGCTGAGGATCTGGTCCTCAGTGAGGCCTGACTGCCTGTAGAAGTTTCTCCATGCCTGCTCAAGCTCAGCATCGAGCATGGATGCCGGGATCGTGATATCCGTCTTCTCCTCGATAGCCTTGAGAAGGGCATTGATCTTATCGTTCTTCATCCTCTCCTCAACCTGGCTCTCGAAGTCCTTCCTGATGCCCGCCCTGAGATCTGCGACTGTCTTGTACTCTTCCTTTATATCCTGCGCAAGCTCGTCATTCACCTCTGGAAGCTCTCTGTACTTGACCTCGGATACTGCGATCCTGAGCTTGATTGTCTTTCCATCATAGCCTGGGACGTGGTCGTCGGCTGTATAGGTCTTCTCAACAGTCTTCTCGTCACCTTTCTTCATTCCGATGACATCGTTATCGATCTTGTAGAAGTTATAGCCCGAGCCTATCGTGAAGACGAATCCCTTGCGCTCTGTCGAGGCAATCTCGTTTCCGTCCTCTCCGATCTCCACATAATCCACTGTGACGATATCGCCATTCTCAGCAGCTCCATCCTTTGTCCTGACAACGGAGTTCTGCTCCCTTTTCTTCTCGATTTCCTTGTCGATATCAGCTTCAGTGACCTCTACGGAAGGCACTTCCACTTCCAGCCCCTTATACTCAGGCAGCTCGAAGCGAGGGTAGATATCATAGACAACTGTATATGTGACATCCTCGCCCTTCTTGAAGGGGATGAGCTTCTCTTCGTCCTGAAGCACAGGCGTTGAGAATGCAAGCGGCTTGTCCTCGAAGCTGAGTGTCTGGATAGTATCCTGGAGGTACTTCTCCATAGCATCGAACGAGCTTTCTTCCCTGATCATTTCCCCATACTTTCTTTCAACGACGGATGTTGGAACCTTTCCCTTCCTGAATCCATCGATCTGGATTGTCTTGGCATATTTGCCCAGCTTCTCCTGATAAGCCTTCTCCAGTGTATCGGCATCAATCGTAAGAGTAAGTGAAGCCTGGGAGTTCTCTAGCAACTTTACGCTTTTCTCAGCATCCATATTGTACTTCCTTCAAACTATATTTCAGAACTATTCTGCTCTAGCTAAGTAAATATACTGAAAAAAAACCACCATGTCACTAGGGCCGCGGACAATGCCGATATCATGCCCGCAGAAGGAAAAAGGGCCGCATCGCTGCGACCCTTTGAGTACAATGCTGGATGGATCAGAAGTCCATGGTCATATCTCCGAACATATCCTCTTCTGTCGGGATTTCCTCTTCCGCTGCTGTTGCCGCTGCGCCGCCGACATTCAGCCCGAGCTGCTGGGCCATTGGCACGAACTCAGTGAGGTACTGGTCTTCGCTGAGCCCCGCGACAAGGGCTGGCAGGCTGAGGACAACCTGGGTCTCATTGACAGGGACCGTGAACTCCTGCTCGATCTCGAACTGGTTGAAGTCCTCATCTTCGTATATCACGTGTATTGTGTGCTTCTGCCTCTGCACTGTGGCTTCCCTTCTTGTCCTGGGGGAGTACTCCTGGCTTTCGCCTCCGTCTACAGATACCTCCGCCCATTCAAGCGCCCTGTATGAGACACCGTCGATCTCGATGGTCCTGTTGTCCACGTATACAGTATGCTGCTTGCCGAAGTGGTAAAGGAACACAGCAAGGAGGATTATCAGCACAATGACCGCAAGACGCACAAAGAATGAGAGATTGAAGATGTCCTTTATATTCTTCTTGCTGTTCATGCCTTTGCCTCCTTCTGCTGCTCTGCGATAGCTTTGGCAGATTCTGCCTTCTCACGTCTTTCCCTGATCTCGTACAGCACGAGCGAGAGAGTAATGACTCCATAGGAGATGAATACGCGGAAGAACTCTCCGATCTGGGCCTGTCCCATCAGCTCGCGTCCAGCCTGAGGTGCGAGTATGAACATCAGGTGGAAGAGGATGATGCCGAGGAACACGTTCTTTATCGAAGCCCTGGAAACAGAAGCGCCTCCGACGAGAAGGGCAGCGATGCTGAACATTCCTATCTGCGAATGTGAGTTGTATGTGTTCAGCGTTCCCATGTTCGAGAGATAGAGGATCATTCCATATGCCGCGAAGATCGTTGAGATCACGATGGCAAGTATCCTTGTCCTCTCTACCTTTATTCCGGCTTCCCTTGCGACTTCCATGTCCTGTCCGACAGCTCTCATATCCTGGCCGAGCTTTGTCTTCCTGAACCATATGATGACAACGCAGAGCATTGCTATGAGGATTATGGTGAGGAGAGGGATCTTGACTCCGCCGATAGTGATTGCCCAGAAATTGTCCACTGACTGCCTTACGTTGATGAGGTCAATCGTGTTCCTCACGCCATAGCCGCGCGGAAGTATGACCTGATCTGAATGGATAGGGATCACAGGTCCCATTCCGTAGAGGACCACAAGCTGGTATACGCCATTCATGAAGAACGAGATCATGTAGCTTGTTATCATCTCGCGGCCCTTTGCCATGTTGAGCATCTTTCCGCAGAACCAGCCGAGAAGAGCAGCTATTGGAGTTGCGATGATGGCTGCAAGGAGAAGCCCTGGGATACCTACGACATTCCAAGCTGTTATGAAGATGATTCCTATCTGTCCTGCCATGGCTCCCAGCGTCATTCCGAAGTTCAGGCCCATTCCTGCCATGATAGGTATGAGGAGGGAGAGAACCAGGAAGCTGTTGCGCATTATCCTTGTGATTATCTGGCTTACAAGATACTGGCCTGAATAACCAGCAAGAGGGATACATATTATGCAGAGAACTATGAAGATGATAGGAACGATGTTGTTCGCTAGGAACTTCTTGATATCTATTTCTTTATTCATCTAGATGCCCCCGATTTTCTTGTCAGAGCGTAGAGGATCATGCCGTTGGACACTATTATCCTCAGTACTTCCGACATATCTGTATGGATCAGGTTGTTCATGACTGACGGGGTCATTGTCACTATTCCCTGATAAAGTATCGTTCCGATGATAACGTTAGGGATTGATGCCTTGTTCACGGACGCTCCTCCGATGAGGATCGCGGATACAGCTGGCATTGCCATGTACATCGGCCCCTGATAGAGCTGGATGAAGCCATAACCCTGCTGGTAGCAGAGTATGCCAAGCGCGCCAAGCCATGTCGACATGATGACTGAAAGCGTCCTCTGCCTGTCTACCGAGATGCCTGATGCGCGTGCGAATATCGGATTTGATCCGACAGCTGTCATCGCTGTGCCTGTCTTCGTGTGCAGGAATGCCCAGATTATGAATGCGAAGAGCGCGAAGAAGAGGATCTCTCCGAATGATATCTCAAGAGTCCCTATCTTCAGGCAGAGCAGGTTGTGCAGTATCTGGGAGTAGAAGCCATCTGTTGATATCGTTGTCCTGAGCCCGCTTCCTGAATAGCCCCATACCATCGTAGGCGATGAATAGGGGAGGATAAGCCACATGATCGACATGAACGCGACAGATGAGAACCCAACATAGGTCGCAATCATCATCTCACTGCCCTTCACCCTGTTCAGAAGCTTTCCATAGCCCCATCCGAGGATGATCGCGAACGGTGTGGAGTAGAGTATCGCAAGAAGGAATGACAGCGGTCCCGTCACGCCTGTCTCAATGGAGAGCGTCGCTCCGAGAAGGCCTGATATGATTCCAAGAGGCAGGCCGAAGTTGAGCCCGCAGCCTGAATGGATCATCGGTACCATCGCAAGGACCATTATGGAATTCATGCCGAAGCGTGCAAGGGTGTCGGAGATCGATGCGCCGACCCTTATCCCTACAAAAGGCGCGATTATGAAAAGCAGCAGCAGGAATCCTGCGATGATGAGCCTCGGCAGACCGAAGGAACTCAGGAATGATTTCACTTTTTCCATCATTTTGCCTCCTTCATTGTTTTCCCTACCATCAGGATGCCGAAGTCTTCGCTTGGCGTGGATGCTGGAAGGATGCCGGAGATAGCGCCATCTGTCACGATAGCTATGCGGTCGCAGCACTGCCTGAGTTCCTCAAGCTCTGATGATATCATCACAATGGTGACGCCGAGCTTCCTGTTGTATTCCTTGAGAGCCTGCAGGACAAGAGCCTTCGCTCCTACATCAATGCCTCTCGTCGGCTCAGACACGAAGAGAAGCTTCGGCTCGAGCGCGAACGCCTTTGCAAGGCATATCTTCTGCTGATTGCCTCCCGACAGCTCTTTTGCCTTCTGCTTCGATGACGTGCACTTGATCTGGAGCTGCTTGATGTATTTGTCGGTGACTTCCTTGATTGCCCCCTGGTCACGCCATTTTATAAGGCCTCCAAGGTAGTTCTTGAGGAACTTGTTCTGTATCTGCATCGCCGGGAAGGCTATATTCCATTCCAGGGACTCATCGAGAAGGAGCCCGACACCTCTTCTGTCCTCTGATACGAACGCTATCGAGGAATCGAGGCAGGCTCTTGTATCCCCGAGGGTGATCTCCTTGCCGTTGAGGGATACCTTTCCACCTGATGGATAAAGCCCCATTATTCCGTTAGGGATGCCTATCTTGCCCTGTCCTGCAAGGCCGCCTATGCCAAGGAACTCTCCCTGATGCACCTCAAGATTCACGTTCTTGACGGTCTCTCCTGGCATATCAACCCACAGGTTCTTCACTGAAAGGACGACCTTATCGGAAATCTTCCTTGCATCCTGCTTGTCTGATGATGCGGAGCTTACCTCGCGTCCTACCATCAGCTTTGCCATCTCTGTGATCGATGTCTTGGCAGCATCCAGCTCATTTATGATCCTTCCATCACGCATGACGATGACTTTGTTGCATACATCAAGGATCTCCTGGAGCCTGTGCGTGATGAAGATCACGGAGATGCCCTGGGCGGAGAGGTTCTTTATCGCACGGAGCAGCATCTCTGCTTCTTTCTCTGAAAGGACCGCTGTCGGCTCATCCAGCACAAGAAGCCTGATTGATGATTTAGATATTTCCCTGGATATCTCCGTGAACTGCTTATGCCCTACAGGCATCTCAGAGACAAGCATATCTGGATCGAGGCTTACACCAAGCTTGGTGATTGCGTCTATTGCTTTTTTCTGAAGGGTCTTGCGGTCTATCGTATTTGCTCTTGGACCGAATACAAGTGAGAGAACGCTTTTGTTTTCCGGCTCCCTGTTCAGGAGTATGTTCTCTGCTGCTGTGAATCCAGGAAGAAGCGAGAATTCCTGGTGAACCATGCCGATTCCGGCTTTCAACGCATCTAATGGAGATGCAAACTTTACTTCCTTGCCATCTATGAGGATCTTTCCCCCATAGCCTCCCGTCTGATGTATGACGTCCATACCGAAGAGGATGTTCATAAGAGTGCTTTTACCTGCGCCGTTCTCTCCGACGAGACCTAGCACCTCTCCCTCTCTCAGCGTGAAGTTGACATCTTTCAGGACGGGGTTTCCGTTGTACTCCTTGCTGACATTCTGCATCTCTAGCAAGGGCTTTGTCATTTCACTCATCATTTCCCCTTATATACACAGAAGAAAGGGGAGGAAGTCCTCCCCTTCACCCTGCGGATTGAAGTATTACTGGAACTCCTTTCCTGTCATATAGAAACACCACTCAGGGATCTCTATATCAGTGTTGCCCATGTAGTATCCTGGGTTGCCCATGATATATGTATCCTGGTAAACGAGGACGAAGTTATCATAGGATACACCAGAGGTAGCGTCAACAAGCTGTGAGCCATTCCAGTTGGCGCCTGGTGTGTAATCGGAGAATGCCTTTCTGATGTTCCTTACGGAAGTATAGTCGAAATCCTCTCCGTTCATCTCAGCCTGCACAGCCTCGATAGCGAGCTTTCCAAGACCTGCGGATGTTGTGTAGCCGTAGCTGTATGCCCATGTTCCGAAGCGTCCTGCACCGCCCTGCTCGACGATAGCTGCCTCAACCTTTGCAAGGATTGCAGGGAAGTCGCCAGCCTCTGCTGAGAGGTCGATTCCAAGAGCTCCAGGATATCCCATGAGAGGTGATGGAAGGTCTGCTTCAACGAAGTAGCCGCCATACTCCATGAGCTGCCTGAGAAGAGGCTCTGTATGTGCGTCGTTCGTGCAGAAGAATGCAGTGTTCTGGCCATACTGCTCAATCCATTCAGGAGTTCTCTCGAGGATGTACTGCTGTGCGCCTGCGATACCGACATCGGATGTCGGGTCTGGAGCTGATACGTCAACGAACTTCATTCCAAGCTCATTGCATGTCTGGATCATGATAGCTCTTCTTCTCTGCATCTTCTCCATTGCGAGATGGCGTGGGAAGGAGATGTGCACGAATGTGTCGCATCCGAGCTTGTGTGCAGACTGGATCATCAGATAACCACGTGCGACGAAGTCATTTGATGTTACGAGATCAGCAGCCCCTGAGATGAGATATGGCTCCTCATGAGCTTCTCCTGCGAAGCAGAGGATGTCAGGCCTTACAGCCTTGATCTGGCGGAAAGCCTCTGCTGTTCCAGGTACTGCCTGGTTGACGATGACTGCCTTCATGAGAGGATCATCAGCAAGGCCTGCGATGACGGAGATTGTCGTCTCCTGCTCTTCCATGAAGTTGTCAGGATATGTCATATGCTGGATGATGCCGCCGTCAGCGACTGCGCCGTACTCTGCGATAAGAGCCTCAGCACCGCGAAGGTCATCCTCTGACTGGGAAACTGTTCCGGTTACGATGCCGATGTGGAAGTCAGCAGCGAAAACAGCTGCGCTGAGCATCACAAGAGCAAGAAGAACCGCAATTGTCTTTTTCATAGTTTCTCTACTCCTTTAGTTTTAGTGGATTGACTTACCATACCATGATAGTTGGACTACTTTCAAGAATTATACAGAATATTGCATAAGAATGCAGTTTGCTTGTAATGCAGCGTTGATGTCTGTAAGCTATCATAGCTGCAGGGGGCGATGATGGATAATGACAGGAAGACGGAGATGCTTTCGCTGTACCGGCCGCTGATACTGCATGAGGTCGGACGGTACGTGGAGAAGATAGGGGATATGGCGCAGGCAATGATGGATGATCTCGTGCAGGTCGCTTCCCTTGGATTGCTTTCTGCCCTTGATTCATTCGATCCCGGGAGATCACCTGCGATCATCCCATATCTGAGAAAAGGCGTGGATATGGCCATAATGGGCGAGCTGTCTAGGAATCTCAGGCTTATACGGCAGCCGAAAGGCGTGCAGGCCTCTGTCCGCTCCCTCAGGAGGGCGTGCATCGAGAACCCTGGTGCCGATGACGATGCCATTTGCAGAGCTGCAGGCCTTTCTCCTGCTGAGCTGGCGCTGGCACGGAAGGCAATCGCGTCAGAGGAGCTTTTCCATATAGATGCAGATCCTGATGCTTGCGACATTATCAATGATGGCAGCGGTTTTGAAGATGAGGTGGCGGACAATGCCATGGTCGGCGATCTTGAGTGTGCCATAGACAGGCTTGATGACGATGACAAGTTCATCATAAAGGCTTATACGGGTACGTTCGGAGAGAGAAAGCTCACAGACAGGCAGCTTGCAGGAAGGCTTTCATGCTCGATATACCTGATCCACGCACGCATACGCCATATAATGTATGCCCTCAGCTTTGATCTTGGCGCTGATTCTGTTGCGTTCGAGGATATGTAGTGCTACCATTCCCTAGAGATTTGGAACAAGGTTTCATTTTGTTCAGGAGTTGATTATGGCAACTGTTGTTACGTTCGGTGAGATAATGGGCAGGATGAGTACGGAAGGGCATTACACGCTCCGCCAGTCTCTTCCTGGCAATCTTGCGTTCTGCTTTGCTGGCGCTGAGGCGAATGTCGCGGCATCTATCGCCCTTCTGGGAGGGAGCTCCAGGTTCGTGACAGCGCTTCCAAGGAATGATCTTTCAGAGGCATGTATAGGTAACCTCCGCAATCTTGGAGTCGACACATCGCATATCCTCATGAAGGATGAGGGCAGGCTTGGGCTGTATTTCGTTCAGGATGGAGCCAACCAGCGGCCGTCGAAGGTCATCTATGACAGGGCTGGCTCGACTCTGTCTGAGACTGATGGCTCTGAATATGACTGGGATGCGGCATTTGACGGGGCTGATGTGCTTCATGTGTCAGGAATCACTCCTGCTGTAAGCCGCAAGGCTGCGGAGGCCCAGCTGCTGTGCATGAGGAAAGCGAGGGAGCATGGGCTCCTTATATCATTTGACTGCAATTTCCGCTCGAAGCTCTGGACATGGGATCCGACTGTGTCAAAGGAGGAGCTTGCTGGCCGTGTCGTAAGGGAGATGATGGAGTATGTTGATATCCTGTTCGCTGCCAGAATCGATGCAGAGACCCTTCTTGGCATACATCTTTCATGCCCTGATGACCTTTCCAGGATCGACGAGCAGCCGTATGTGGCCGAGGCTATAGCAAGGAAATACCCATCTGTCAGGCTCCTTGCCACCACGATGCGGAAATCGATATCAGCGACATATAACCAGTGGGGAGCCGCCCTGTACGACATCTCAAACGGCGATCAGTACGTATCTCCCTGCATAGATGGCCAGTATGTCCCGTATGACATAACAAGCATCGTTGACAGGATCGGTGCCGGTGACAGCTTTGCCGCCGGCATAATCTACGCTTACCTTGACAGCGAGCTTTCCAGGGATATGCAGACCGTAGTTGATTTCGCGACGGCATCGTCCTGCCTATGCCATAGCATCGAGCAGGATATAAACTATGTGTCAAGGGACGATGTCCTTCAGCTCATGGCCTCAGGCGGACATGGCACAGTTTCCCGATGAAGGTTGACCGATTGCCGATAGGGTGGTACACATATTAGTGTTAAGGCATGGCCGCCTTAACTTCTAAAGATCCTCTGGGACCGGATGCAAACCGGGTTTCGCGAAGAGACAGTTCATAGCGGCTGTCTCTTCTTTGTTGCTTATTGTCCCTCTTATCGTTATCTTAATATATAGAACAAGGAGTCTTGAAATGAGTTTAGTATTCTATAAATGCCCTGTATGCGGCGAAATGGTCCTTATGGTGAAGAAAGCTGGATGCACACCATCCTGCTGCGGCAAGGAGATGGTCGAGCTCAAGGCCGGCGCTGTGGATGCTGCAGTTGAGAAGCACGTGCCAGCATGCACGATCGAGAACGGCAGGCTTTCCATAAAGGTTGGCTCTGTGGAGCATCCGATGACAGATGAGCATTACATCGAATTCATCGCTGTTGAGAAGAAGGATGGATTTGTCCTGAAGTACCTGAAGCCAGGTGACAAGCCTGAAGCAGAGTTCTGCGCCTGCGGAGCTGTCTCCGTATACGCATACTGCAATCTTCACGGTCTTTGGAAGGCAGATCTTTGAGCAGGGCAGGGCGGCATCTGCTGCCCGTTCTGATTGCTGCCATCCTTATTTCATGCCAGACACAGGGGGTGAGGACATATACAGAGGAAGAGACATCCGCTGCATTTGCCCTCTTGTCTTCTGACATGATCGAGTACATCACGATAACATATCCGGGGAATATACCGGCAGAGAGAGTCGAGGCGGCTTTGCCTGCATCTTTTTCAGCTTATTCCGGCCTTGTCCCGCTTTATAGCGAGATAGCAGCGGATTACTCTGAGCGTATAGCGGGGATAATCTCGCCGCTGCTGCCGGCAGCCTATGGCGTTGTTGAGGATGCGATGGCTGTCATATCGGCTTCCTATCCATTGGACCTCATTGAAGGCGACACGGCGTTCACCGAGGCTGTCAGAGAGCGGGCAGGAGAGAATGTCAGATCGGTATACCTGTCAAGCCTGATGGGGGTGGAGAGCGAGCTGTCAGATGCTTTCTCGGTTCCCGATTCTGTATTCTCGTCAGTACGCAAGGCGTATTATAACCTTGCATCTGTAGGAGGAGGGATGACTGTCCCTTATCCTGTTCCATTCACGCCGGAGAATCTTTCAAATCTGCTCTCTGACATCCTTTTTGATCGTCTTGGAGAGGCAGAGCGGTCATTGAAGAACCGCCCGCTTTCAGATGTCGAGTCACCGTATTCAGTCTTCTGGGAGGTGTGATGAACCTTTTCGATGAAGCTGCCGCCAAGGATGAGCCGCTTGCTGCAAGGATGAGGCCGCGGACGCTTGATGAGTATATCGGGCAGGAACATATACTTGGGAAGGGGAGGCTGCTTCGCCGTGCAATACAGGCGGACCAGCTTTCCTCTGTCATATTCTACGGTCCTCCTGGGACTGGCAAGACAACGCTTGCGAGGGTCATCGCAAATACGACACGGAGCCATTTCTCAACGCTCAACGCGGTGCTTTCAGGCGTGAAGGAGCTCCGGACGGAGATCGAAGAGGCCCGCGACCGCAAGGCTCACTATGGCATGCGTACGATCCTCTTCATAGATGAGGTGCACCGCTGGAACAAGAGCCAGCAGGATGCCCTGCTCCCATGGGTAGAGAACGGCACGTTCATCCTCATAGGCGCAACCACCGAGAATCCATACTTTGAGGTCAATGCCGCGCTTGTATCACGCTCAAGGATATTCCAGCTCAAGAAGCTTGGCGATGATGATCTCATGAGGATAGCAGAGGCTGCATTGTCTGATAAGGACCGTGGCTATGGCCGATACTCCGTCGAGTTTGAGCAAGGTGCACTGGAGCATCTCGTATCGGTAGCTGCAGGGGATGCGCGTTCACTGCTGAATGCGCTTGAGCTTGCCGTTGAGACAACCCCGGAGCATTTTCCCCCTCCAGATGGCACTAAGATATTCATCTCGAAGGAGACAGCTGAGGAATCGATACAGAGGAGGGCTGTGCTCTATGACAAGGAAGGGGATTATCACTTTGATGTGATATCTGCATTCATAAAGTCCCTTAGAGGGTCAGATCCTGATGCGGCCCTATACTGGCTTGCGCGGATGGTCAGCGCAGGAGAAGATCCACGCTTCATATTCAGGCGGATGATAATACTGGCGGCAGAGGATGTCGGGATGGCTGCTCCTGAAGCTGTTTCAATCGCCGTGGCTGATGCTGAGGCCTTTGACCGCATAGGGCTTCCTGAAGGACGCTTCCATCTTGCGCATTCAGCCATTTACCTTGCGACCTGCCCGAAGAGCAACAGCGCGCTTGGCTTCTTCGATGCCTTGTCAGATGTGGAGAAGGAGAAGGCTGAGGATGTCCCTAACCATCTGAAGGATCCATCACGTGACAGCAATGGATTCGGGCATGGGGAAGGATATCTCTATCCTCATTCATATCGTGACCATTGGGTCGGGCAGCAGTACTTGCCTACGGGGCTGCAGGGAAAGGTCTATTACAAACCTTCCGATATGGGATATGAGAGCACTATCAGGGATCAGGTGATGGAGAGGCGCGAGGCCCAGCTGGAAGCTGTAACCGAAGACCTGTATCAGGAGAATCTCACATTCTCTCCAGGGGACAAGGAGAGAGAACGCTGGATTGCAAGGGCGATGTCCGGAAGGTCCGAGAACCTTCTTGCGCTTTCGCGCAGGCTGTACTCGGGGATATCAATACCAAGACATGAGAATGTGCTTGTGCTTAACGCATCGCATGGCCTTCTTCTCTGGCCTCTGATGAAGATGAATCCTGAGGGGCTTTCCGTCGCAGCAGTGAAGACTGCCGGACAGAAGGAGATAATAGAGCATTTCTCGTCTGAGCTTGATTCCCTTCTGCGTCCGATGGTGATAGTTGCATCTGCCCATGAAGCATTCGGCCAGCTTGAGGATGGCCTTGTCTTCGGCGTGATATCAGGGCGCAATGTCCTTTCGCGCCTTGAAGAGGACAGGAATCTGCTCCCTTTGATGAGAAGCAGGCTTGAGCGTGATGGTCATATAGCATTGCTTGAGGCCATTCCATCTCTCTCAATGCGTCTTTCGGCATTTGCGTCAGACAGGATCAAAGAGAGCCTTATAGAGGCGGAAAGCCATATATACACTGAAGACAATCCACTCACATGCTGGGGAAAGAGCGAGCTGGAGGATGCCGTGAAGAGTGTCTTCCCAGATGCCAGCATTGAGTATGTCGAGGACAAGGAGGATCGTCTTCTCTCACGTCCCTCGCTCCTTTCATTCTATCGCAACAGCTATGCAGGAACAGGCATCAGCGAGGATGAGTTTATCAGTGAGTTTGAGAACAAGAGCGTAAGGTGGAGCAATACCGTAGCTGTGATCAGATCAGGCATGCAGTGAGATGTTGTTTATCCCCATGACCCGGAAGGCAAGCTCTATTATCATTTCAGAGATCTCCTCGGAGCTGCATGAGAATCCATTGTCGATCCAGTCCCTGACAATTCCTATGGCTCCCGTTACGCAGAACACATAGCGCAGCCTTGTCTTCTCTGCATCATCGATCAGCAGGAAATCATTGTACTTGTCCATGACGGTGCGCATCAGCGTCTCACCGAATGCGTTGTCGACGCCATCACGCATCAGCGCCTCGACTATGGAGGAGTTGTTCTTCACATATTCCATCAGCCTCGAGAAAGATACCACTATATCCTTTGGCTCTTTTGATTCGACTTTGGGCAGATGGTCGAGTATATCCTTCTCAAGCTCATCGATAAGATCCCTGGGGCATGAATAATGTACATAGAAAGTGCTTCTGTTGACACCAGCCTTCTCGCATATTCCCTTTACGGAGATCCTGTCAAATGGCTGTGTCTTCAGAAGCTCGGTGAGGGCGCTTTTCAGCATTTCCCTTGTCTTGGCTACTCTTTTGTTAGCTTTCTCTTCCATATACAAGGAAATATTAGAGTATGGCCAGCGGTGAGTCAATGAAGAGAAAGTGAAGTTTCACCGGCATCTGTACATGATCACGCTTGCGTTGCCGTTTGTCGGGACCTTCTTTATCTCATAGCGCTCAGGGAACGCCTTCAGGAGATCGGAAAGCTTGGCAAAGCCATACGCGTATGTGTTGAATTCAGGTTTTACGCGCTTGATGTACGTGCCTGCTGCGCTGACGTTCGTGTATCCGTCATCATCCTGGTACTTGCCGTTTGCGATGCGCAGGAGTACATGTATCTCATCTATGCTCGCATTGATATCATCATCCTTGTCCTGGCTTGATGTGTCCTGCGGCGCTTCCTTCTTTCCCTTTGTGCTTTTCTTTGCCGTCTTCTCTTTCTTCTTTGGTTCTGATGACTGGATATACTCGAGGTAGATGAAGTCATCGCAGGCATTCCTGAATGCCTCTGGCGTCTTTTTCTCCCCGACGCCTATTACGTATATTCCATCTTCCCGCAGCCTCACTGCCAGCGGGGTGAAGTCACTGTCGCTTGATACAAGCACGACAGCATCGTATCGTCCTGTATGGAGAAGATCCATCGCGTCTATTACCATTGCTATATCAGTGGTGTTCTTCCCTGATACATAGTCAAACTGCTGCTCGGCCTTTATCGCAAGCCTCTTTATCTCATCTTCCCATTTAGCCAGTATCTGCTTCTTCCAGTTTCCATATGCTTTCTTTACTATTATGCGTCCATATGCTGATATCTCATGGAGCAT